>CAXUIG010000069.1:0-26682 GCA_964250845.1 uncultured bacterium
AGGGTAGTTTGGGGCATCGGAGATAGTACCGCTTTTACATAGAAGTGGAAGTTGTTGCTCCTTAAAGGCATCAGTAGAATTGCCTGAAAGAGAGTCACTTAATCATGTCGCCGTTGGATTTAGCCGGAGCAATAGATGGGATAGGTGGACCCGCGCTAGTGGATGGGGCAGTCTCTCTATTGACTGCAACTGTAGAAGCTGTCGCTGCCCCGGAGATAGCTGTCCCTTTACTAATCCTGGGTGGGGCTTACGCAGCAGAACAAGCTTATTATGCTTGGGGCGCAGATCAGACCAATCAAATTCAAGCCGCCGCTGCTGCTAAGGTAGCAGCCGCACCAGGAGCTATAGCATCTTACAAGGTGACTGCATCTGGAACCGCCTTGAGTGGAGGGGGGCAATACGTTTTATTTAGTTACACGGACGATGCTGATTCTGCAGACGGAAACTTCAGCATCCAGCTAAATGCTTATGGCAGCTATGGCGGACAAAGTTATTTTCATCCCATCCTACAGCCCAATAACGTTGGTTTCCCTCCAACCGGCATAGGCGTTACCTCGGATTACGCGATTAGTTCTGTCGTTAAGAATGTTCCGGCTTGGGCAAATCTTTCTGCCGCTAGACAGCAGCAGGCGATCCAGGGATTAACACCGGCTGACTGGAAACCCGTCCTTAAGAGTATGACCGCAGCGGGAACGCTTACCGCTGGGCAAACATTCCCGCGCGACGTGATTCTTACGGGAGATCCAACCAGCTCAGATCCCGACAGTCAAGTCCCTAGACTTATCCCAGCGGGCACGCCGATTCCGGCGTCTAACACAGGCACACCCATAGGCATACCTATAGGCGCAAACACGGGAACAGGAACTGGTACAACAACTGGTACTGGAACAGGGACAGGGACAGGAACCGGAACAAACACAGGGACAGGAACCGGAACAGGCACTGGTACTGGTACAGGCACAGGCACAGGGACAACAACGGGAACGGGTACTGGGGTAGGTTCATCAACAAAGACCAAATATAACGCTGACGGTTCAGTTACCACGACAACGACAACGAGCGTCAATGGACTACTCTCCACTTCAATGACAACCGTGGGGAGTGATGGAATCATAACCACGAGTGATGACGGCAACGTTCTTAACCCAGACGCGATTGGCATTGATGCCGTGATTATGGGACGTCTTACCCAGATCCAAAATACTTTATCGAGTCTCCCCGCTCTAATTCCTACTGTACTTGGGACTGTACTCGGACCATCGATTGCCCAAATCCCAAACTTAGCTTCAATCAAGACGGCAGCTCAAGAGGGGGTTTGTGACGCCGTAGGAGAAAGCGAATGTTTGGGTGGCCCACTCAATGAATTGAAGACAGGCCAAGAGGAAATATTGAATGCTGTTAACGCTGGAGGTTCTGCTGCTAACGCCGCTGAAAGCGCTGAAAATCTAGCGTGCTGCGAGCAGGTCAAGCAAAAAATAGACGCTCTCCTAAAATGGAAGGACTTGATGGTGCCTACTTGCAAGTGTGAGCAGGACGACAACGGGACTTGGGTTCCGGCCATTGACGAGAAGACGATCAAAATCCTAAGCACTGCAACGGGCGATCAGAGCGAATTAATTCTCGATCAGTTTATCGAGCTATATAAAGCTAATGAGCTAGCGTGCTTACAAAGAAACGGGGGCGTGCAAGCCTTCGCTGCAATTCCCGAATCATGGGCACACAGGGTTGGTCAGATTCCCCAACTGGTAGTCCAGTTTGGCGTGCTGTTGGCATCGGGAAAAATTGGTCCAGGGAAATATCCCATTACTATCCCTCACTACAACCGACCACAAACTTTTAAGCCAAATATCCCGGTCTATTTCAAGGGATCAGAATCATGCGTATTAACCCTTAAAGACGGATCTCGTTTGATAATCAATGCCCAAACTAAAGACGAGGCCACCCGAGTAATGAATGCGCTGATGGTCTATATCGACTCAACTTTCTTAACTAATTTAGCTCCAGCCTATGGAACTAGAGGCAAGAACCCAATAGCCATAGAGAAGGTTTCCCCGATAGTAGGGAGCTTCTTTTCTCTTGGACAGAAAGAAGGTAAACCTGACTGGCAAGTCACCTTAAAAGCATGACACGCATACATCCATTCAGAAAATCCTTTATGCGGATAGTCATTACAAGTCATCCCGGCTTTCTCCAGGAATGCATCCCTATGAGCGACTTTTGCAAGAAATATTATGTGTCTCGGACTAAAGCTAAAGCCTGGATGAACCAAGGTATAGCTCTAGGGTATTTCAAGAAAGGTTGCTGGTATTTAATGAAAGTCTGAAGCTTGCCGCAGTTCACCTACAGATAATGTGAACTACTTAGTCGAGTCCTATAAGACTTACCGCTTTTAATTGCAAGTTTCGCAATTTGTTGCAATTTGTTGGAGTAGATTGTGAATAAGTCTGAATACGCCTTTGAGGCTTTTCACGAATCATGTCTAAACGTAAAAGAAGCGGGGTTTACACCCAGCAAGCACAATATGCTCAGTTAAGGGAAGCAGCACCACCTAGTGCAGGCCCGGCAGCAGGTAGCGCAATTAGAGCCAGAGGATCAGCAACGGTGCTCTACTATCCGCTTTACGTTCCAGCCCCGGTTGCCTTCCAAATTAGTGCTTCAGCCAAAGCACTTGCTTTCTACGGAGCGACTGTTAGTGCCCTAGGACTTGCAGATCCAACTCAGCCTCCTGCTAACACAACGGTAGAGAGGGAGCCGAAGAATTTCCACCCCAACCTGATCCACGCATCAACTCGTACTCCGACCGGGACAAGAGCAAAAGGTAAGGTTACTCTCCGCCCCTACATCCGGTACCAGCCGGGAACAGCTTACAACACTGGCAACGCTCAGGCTAACTGGAGTGCGCCGTTGTGCGTTCTGTCTAGATTGCCAGCTGACTTGGTAGCACTGTTTGGAGCACTTGGAGCTTCGATCAAACAGTCGCACCCAGGTACTAGACTCTTCCTGACTGAAGAGAAATTCCCTGATTCAGAAGAGGTCTAACTCCTGAATGAACCCTTTATTTGCGACTCCTCTAATTACTGACGAAAGTCAATGCTTAGAGGAGTTGAACTGGGAAATCGAGCGTTGCGTTATCCGCTCCAGGGCGACTACTGCCTTCCTTGCTGGAAGGATAGATGTGGAAACCTGGGAGGACATTTTGAACGAGAACGGGGTTGATGTTGTCCAGGCTGCTGAGGATTGGTCAGAGGGCATGAGTTACCTCTAGACCGGCATGCTTACTGCTGATTCTCGCCATGACTATTAATTGGGCTCTTGGCAGTATCGCTTAAATACTTCACCACAATTCACAAAAATACGAGAGGAAACATCATGATTGATTCTAACGGATGGGTGATTGGCTTCGCTGCGGATGAAAACCAGCCGATGGATTTTTACTGGAATGGGATGGGACAAATTCCAATAGATGCCTCTACTAATCCTGACGATGCCACGGTATTTTCTGACAAAAATTCTGCTCGCCTGGCCGCCGCCCAACTACAACTCCGCTTCCCCGGTCAGCAGGTACTCGCTATAGCGAGCTTGCGTACAGTGGCATTGCAGTTTCTGAACTCCCCTGAGATTCTACCTCCTGTAGCACCTGTAGAGGATCCATTACCCGCCGCTGATCCAACACCTGTACCCGTTAGTGATCCAACACCCGTTAGTGATCCAACACCCGTTGCTGATCCAACACCTGTACTCGTTGCTGATCCAACACCTGTACTCGTTGCTGATCCAACACCTGTACTCGTTGCTGATCCAACACCCGTTGCTACTCCAACACCTGTACCCGTTGTTGATCCAACACTCGTTGCTACTCCAACACCTGTACCTGCAACCGGATCTTAATGAGTTTCCAGTTGAAGGATAGTTTTTTCAACTAAGACGATTTATTTGACTGTGAGCAAGGCACCTAGTTCTTATATAAGAGTGTCACTCACAGTTCTTGGATCTACGCGAGTGTAACACCACGATACTTTTTAAGCGATGGCACCCCCAATCCTTGATCTTTCTAGCGCGGATAACTGGGTGAAGGTGCATGAGGTTCTTTTGACGGCTCAGGATTCACCTATACCAAATTTCCACTCCCCGATCCCGACTTACACAATTCCAACGCCTTTTGATCGCCGCATCCTCGCTGTGGGCGCCAGCAGTTCCCAGACTAAACCCAGCTGGCGACTGGCATTTTTCTTGTCAACTATCGTACAAGTGCCGGGAATTGGCAGCGCGGAGAATGGATCTATCTTCATTCCCCTGGGTCTTACTTTGATTGAGACCCCGCCCTATTCAGACCAATACTCTGTGCGCATACGCATACCCAGATGGCATTTGGAGATGAGCATGACTTTTTGGCAATATGTGGGCATTGAGTTAAATGCACTTGACTTGTTGGATCAGATCAGCTCTCGTGTCAGTTAGGTAGAGCCGTAAAACAACAGCAACAGCAATACTACCTGTAGTGTTGCTGTTGCTTGGTAACTTAGCCCTCAACCCTTGGCATTCTCAAACATTGCCTCGAGGTGTTTGTATAAAAGTTGATCTTGAACAAGTGATGACCACATCTGCTGCGCTTCTTCAGATGCAAGTCGCTCATCTTTCTGTTCTAGCCATTCCCAGCCCGCTTCTGCTGCAATCATCCACTCCTCTTTGGAAGCGAATTCTTGCGGCTCAATTATGGTTTTCGCCAGCTTCACTGTACAGAATTCATCAGAGAGCATCCCGTCGATGAAATCTAAGGGCTGGGGAGATTGACGATAGCCTGACTTAATCGCCCGATTATAAGAGAAGTACGTCGATTTTTTGCCTGAGTTTTCATCCAGGATCTCGGTCTCTTGGGAAGCATCTTCAATAGACACAGATCCGTTTCCATTTTTGGCTGAATCGAGTTGAGTTGAATTCATCGGTTTCTCTAGAGTTGGTACAGCGGCGATACGGGTAGTTGTTCTAGTTTTTGCCATAGATTTAACAAGATGCATCAATCCGTATCCTAGCGCCTGGCACGATCACGAGAGTGTGCCGTACAACTCTATCTGCCCCAGAGCTAAGTAATAGTCATTGCCGTCGCTAGTTGGGCCGGTCTGTTGGATCTTGAAGTATTGATAAGGAGGGGTCGGGGCAATCGCAAAGGCACCCCAAGCGTTTGGACCGATCAACGTAGAATTAGTTACTGTCTCTAGAATCTGAAGATTTAGTGGATCGTTGCCACCCAGGAGATTAAAGTTTCTTGGGGAAGAGACGGTATCACCATCGCTTCGCCCTCGCAGTGAAAACAAGTTACAGGCGAGTTTCTTGGCTTTCAAGTCGATCAGGATTGATGCGTTTTGCTCGTTGTCGGTTGCAAAGCAGCCATTCCCCCGTCCGGTCAAAACTGAGAGATCGCTAAAGACTGGATAGTAAGATGACGCATTCAATCCCACTACTTCCGGGTACGGGTTGCTCCACGCTTGGTTCCCCGACATTGTCCCCAGATAGTAAAATACTCCATTACTGTCGCCACCGCTTTGAAAGACGAATGAATTGGTCGCTCCGCTTACCTCTATCTTTATATTCCAATTGTCTGGGCTCAAGCTTAAAGCCCGGTAGCGGCGGAAGCCCAGCGCTCGCTGGCTCATGCAGTCGGGCTTTTCAAATTGAGCGATGACCGGGAAGGCGCTCGCGTTTATCCGCTGGAAGTCGAAAAGCTGGGTCAGTCCATTCCCAATATCTTCTGCTTGGCAGACCCACCCGAATAGCTCGGCGCCGGGAATCGTATCAAAAGAGTGCGTCATTCTAAAAAAAGAGCCGACCACTGGATTGATGAATTGCCAGTTCTCGGTGGGCTGGACGTTGGTCAGGTAGTTCCAGCTCATGGCGCTCCTAGGTCTAATCCGTATAAGGGCAGGATAGACTACTTATTTTTCTCCTGTCCCCTGGTTAATTCCTCTTCCATCGGGTCACCCTCTTCTAAACTCCTGCCACACGCTTGACATAAGAGCGGGAATTCTAATATATCCTCATCGCCTTCATCAATTCCCCAGACGTTGAGATGTCCGCACTTAAAACAAGGGCAAGAGCAGTACGCCATTAAAGTCTCCTAGATGTTTTGGGGATTCTTGTTAGTCGCGATCACACTGTATCAGACAACCCCAGTCCTCGCACGAGCTACACGACAGGTACAGCCGTCAACTCAGCAGCCCGTCAGGCACTTTGAAAATAAGAAGAAGCGTCCCATCCAGAGTACGCCAACGCCTTTGCCTGCATCCATCTCTCCTTCCACGTCTCCACTGTTAGCAACACCTTCGTCCTCACCAACACCACCAGCTGTCCCACCGACTGCATCCAAGATTTCACCCCCATCAACACCAGCAGTTATCTCACCCACTGCAGCGAACGGTTCGTCCCCCAAAACCACCGACAATACTCGTGCAAGTGCGTCTTCTGGAAAAAACGTACCACCATCAGGTACTGGTTCCGATCCGACAGATGATGACAACTCGGACGAGGAAACTGATGATTCAAAGCTGCCTAAAACCAATCCCAATCCGCTCAACCCCGCTGGCGATTCTATGGACACCTTAGTTCACCTGGGAATTAATGCTGATATTTGGCAGCAGATGCAGGGATGCCGCTGTTTGATTCAATGTTCGGTGGGAGTGACCAGAACCAAACTAGAGCGATCGCTATTTCTGACCTGTCCGTGAAGTTGGCTGAGCTTCAGCGCGGACGTGCGGAGCTGGCAGACAAGGTAAAGGAGAAAATTGCCATCGCGGTGTTTGACTTTGATGAGTCACGGCGTGAGTTCCAGATTAGCCAAGAGGTATCTAAGCGTGAGACATCCCGGATGCAGCTAGTCGAGGTAGAGTATCGCTTGGGTCAGGGCTCAAGTGAAACTTATCTTCAGCAGTTATCAAATCTTGACAAAAACCAAAGCCAGACTTGGAAAAGCTGGAGTGCAATGCGATCGCGTCTAGAACGCATAAAGCTGCTCATCGATGGAGGTTTGATTGCGCCTCCAAGTTGAGCGTTACTCGCCGGATGGTTCAGGGACAGGGGTAGGTGAGTTAGGAGTTAGAAGTCAGACGTGATTTGGGGGAGCAACGCTTAAAAGTGAGGTGAGTAGTCAGTCGTTGTTCGGGTCACATATATAGCAGCTTTTGATTTATTCAAATGCGCTTATGTGGAGAAGCGTATTCACAAGTTTACAACTAAGCCATGCATAAAAGCTTCTGCTGACGAGTCTCATTAGTTGCCAGCTTCTTCAAGAGCTTCAATGACTGCTAAACAAACGTTAGAAGCTACGACTAACAGTATCAGTGAGGCCAGATGGGCTGTTGTCAGGAGCTGAAGTATTGTTTCAAAAGGGATGTCGGGGTTCATTGGTTTGCCTCATAAGAGCTTATCATTAGTTTGATATAGCGGTTCCTATTCGCGTGAGGTACATTAAACCCCTTAACTGGCAAACGTTCTAGCCCTTGCGTGTGTACCTCATCCGATCAAGAAACGCTATAGGGCGAATTCTGCGCATTTTATGCACTCACCCAATGTCACCCGAAAAATGTGGTTGTGTCGCAAAACTGATAGGGTGAGGGGGCTTAATTTTCTCTGACCTTAACCTAAATGGCATCTCAATCCCTGTTTAAGTGGCGACACTTCCTGCCGGAGATCCAGATTGCTAAATGTGCGATGGCAAGAGTCGCTACCCCTTGAGTTACCGGGAGCTGGAGGAAATGATGGCAGAGCGAGGTGTAGAGGTGTGGGGTACGGGGTGTGGGGGAAAAAGCTTGCATTAACCCGCATTTCTCACAATTCTCGCGTTTATAATCCCTACAAGCCTGACTGAGCTTGATTTTTGACTGGTTTAGACGATAGCTAAAGACTGACAGACTCTTCCCGTCGCTACCATCTTGAATCCAGCAGCAGGGGCGAGGAAGAAGCCTCGACGCTGTGGTTTCACTGGTCGGTTATCAGCCAGCGCTAGTTGATAATTTAACAGGAGCGTTGCAACTACCAGCTTCATTTCAAACATTGCCAATGCCGCACCAAGACAGCGACGGTTGCCCCCACCAAAAGCAAAAAACTCATACTGGGAATATTGCCGTTCTAAAAATCGTTCC
This sequence comes from uncultured bacterium, assembly GCA_964250845.1. Taxonomy (GTDB): domain Bacteria; phylum Cyanobacteriota; class Cyanobacteriia; order Cyanobacteriales; family Chroococcidiopsidaceae; genus CAXUIG01. The sequence continues at coordinate 8,133 of CAXUIG010000069.1, forward strand.
GGTTTAAACTGCTTTGGTTCTGGATAAAGGTCCTGCCGCTGATGGGTGAGATAAATACAAGGAAGCAGGGTGGTGTCAGTCTCAAACTGATAGTCTCCCACCTGTAAAGGTGCTTTTAAAATCCGGGGCCAGGTGAGAAATAATGGAGGATAAATACGCAGCGTCTCCTGGCATACAGCAGTCAAATAGGGCAGACGAAAAATGTCTGTGGGCTCTGGATTGGCACGCAGGCTATTGAGTTCTTGCAGCAGCTTTGACCGAACCTGGGGCTGGTGGTGAATCCAGTATAAAGCCCAGCATAAGGAAGTAGCTGTGGTTTCATTACCAGCCAACAGGAGGGTTATTAGTTCATCGCGCAACTCTTGATCTGTCATCTCCTTACCCTGCTCATCGCGAGCTGAGATCATTAAGGATAGGATGTCAGTACGCGCCGGATCGTTTTGTACACGCCTGGAGTGAATTTCAGCGTAGAGTAGCTGATCAATTCGCTCCTGCTGACACCGAAAGCGTCCCCACGGACTCCAAGCCCCCAAATCTGTTTGCAAGAACTTAAAGAACAGCATAGATGCCCGTAAGGGAGAGGCTGTCATATCCATCATTGCTGCTAGCTGTTGTCTCAGTTCCTCATAACGCGGCCCTTCACTGAGACCAAAGACGGCTTCCAAGATGACGCGCAAACTAATTTCTTGCATTGATTCCCTGACCGAGAAGGGCTGGTTAATTGTCCATTTACTACTGACTTGCTTGGCAAGGTTACAAATCAGCTCACCATAAACTTGCATCCGTTCGCCATGAAAAGGGGGGGTTAGCAGCCGACGTTGACGCTGGTGGTTAAATCCATCTAACAAAAGCATGGAGTTCTCTCCCACGAAAATTTTTCCCAATCCATTTCCTCGACCAGAGTCAAATAGTTCTGGGTCAGCGGTGAAAATTGCTTGAATTGCTTGCGGATTACTAATGAAAACCGCTTCGGGGTAAATATGACCCCAGTGAGCGGTGAAGAAATCTCCATAGCGTTGAAAAGCAGTTTCCATATAATGTAGGGGGTCAGCAACCCATTGGAATAGCTGCAACAAGGGAGGAGTTTGGGGACCATTAGGTAATTTCATAGTTAAAGTTTTTTCCACAACAGAAGCAGAGTCTTAAGGTAACACTTACGTAAGGATTCAGGTGGTCGGTTGGGGCAACAGAGATGGCTGGGATGTTCCACTGCTCGATGCCATCAGGGCTGACCGAAAGAACTCCATGACTGAACGTCCCTGCCGACGACAAGTCTGTATCACATAAAGCCAAGTCTGCTGTTTGAGCAAACCGACCCATCGAGCGAGACCCCCCCACTGAGTTTACGCTTAGTTACTGCTAAACGCAGTGAACGCGGGCGCGAGGTTGTTGTCAGGCGGGACTTCTGGTGGCCCTTGGAAGTACCACCACTGTTCAGCTTTGTCCCGTAGCGATCTGGCTTTAGCCAGATCGCACTAAAAGACCAGCCTCGTACCCCGCTTGACCTATCCACTGTTGGATGCTCTGGGTTACTCGTAACTTGAAGCCCTCTGCCCAAGTGAGGTCGCGCGCTTGTGTCCTGAGTCTGACGCCACTGCCGATGCGCAAGCAAAGGCTTCATCAATCAAGTCCAAAAAGGCTTGTCAAGAAAGCTGGGTTGAAGACAAGACCCAACGCCGAACACTTTTTTGAAGTGACGTCGCTTCGGAGCTAGACATTTCTGCTGTGCATTGACGGGGTAGCCGTTGTACACGCTATAGTCATCACTACAGATGACACCGTTAAACCCAACCATACCAGTAGGGCTTGGAGTTCCACACTCAGGTCTTGTTCTGGTACGATGCTCGATGGCCATGCCGCCGTGTGGGTCTGACCGCAATGGGTACACGATAAGGTGTGCCGTTGATATTCCACCACCTCGATGGGGCGCTCCACCAGTTGGGCGACTTGGTATCGTTGCACTGACACAGGGGCTTGTGCAAACTCCTGAAAACCACAGTGGGGACACTCTTGGGGGCGCAGAATTCGCAACGCGGTCTACTCTTCCAAAGACAAGAGCGGGTTTTTCCCGGATGCCCTGGTTGCCCACCCGGCTTGCGCTTAGGGGCTTCAGTAGTAGTCTCTGGCTGCTATGAGAGCTTTTTCGGGAATCTGATCGCAGGTCTGTGGAGGGGGGCAATGAGGAGGTCTGACTATCTAGACCCAGACTGGCTTTGAGACGGTTAACCAATGAGCGTCAATTGCGGAAATTGCCTGTTGCTGCTGCGAGGGTTCCCTGCTGCTGTTGCACTCTGGATGTTGACTAGCTGAGAAGAGCGGCAACTGTATGAGGGTTTCTGGGTCAGGTAATTGGGGCAGTGCAGTAGTGATCATATAGCTAAATTACTGGAAAAGCTCATCTTGTCAAGTCCCTGACCTGAATCCTTACCGTCTTGTCCCTGAATATATTTCACCAAAACTTCAATGACTTGTGGGAGTTGCACCCAACAAATACGCAAAGGTTGCACCTCGAACTGGCAGTTGAGGAGTATCGTCGGCTAGTTCGCGCATTAATTCGCGTCGTCTACGTTCATTGGGCTGAGATAGCTGACGCTTTAGACAGGCTCTATGTTGGCAGTCGATTTAGGAATTAACAAAAGTTTTTTCTACTACGGGTTGGAGGGTGTTTGCGGATTGCCTGCGGATGGAGATGACGGGAGCCCCAAAAAGTTCTTTACGTCGAGCGTGCCGTTTCCAAGAACCTCGTTGTATGTAGGAAGCGTTTTGACAAATCCATTTTCGCCGGGAATGTTCTGCCGATAGAACTTGAACTGAGACGTCGCATTCAGTGCGGCCAGATTGTAGATGTCAACGTTCTCGTTGCCGAATCTCACGCCACCTTGGCTTTGCTGTTTGAGCGCGAGGATGCCAGCGAAGTCAGGCGACGACGCGCTCGTCCCAATGACTCCAATGATGGAGCCAGCGAATACTTCGATGTCGGCGCTGCGGGGATCAGGTCCGCATTGCAGGGCATTCCCTGGGCAGCCTCCCATGTGCAAGGAAACGTCAGGGACAGCGCGATACTGTGTGGCGGTGTTAACGCTCTGTTGGAACGACGGCTTGGGGAAAAAGATGCTCTCCCCGCCGCCCGAGCCCCACATGCCGCCGCTAACGAGATTGCCGACGCCGTTAGGATCATACGGTTTGAGCGGGTCACTATAGGCGTTCTCCTCGATGTAGTTCGACTCCAAAGACGGCGGATTGTAGGTCGTCACAAGATTGGTTCCACCAACTGCCGTAACATGTGGACTTGACGCTGGAAACTCGACTCCGGGGATAAAACTAGCCACAACGGACGGCGGATTTGTAGGAGGTGTCCTGAAATACGCGGGAGCGGGACAAGCCAAGCCCGCGTTGTCACCGGAGGACGCGACGAAGGTGATCCCTTGAGCATTTCCTTGTCGAAAAAGATCGTCAAAGATTTGAAGGGTGCGGGTATAGTCAACACCGTTGTTGTATGCTGCGGTGTAGAACTTTTCGCATCCGCCGAACGACGAGTTGACAATGTCCACTTGATTGTCTTCAACCAGGGCGGTATACCCGTTAAAGATTGATTGATCGGATAAATCCCGGATGTTGTAGAGGACGATGGTTGCCTGAGGTGCCATTCCGCCTGCTTGCTCAATGTCGAGTTCCGCTTCTTCCGAGTTGCCGCTGTTCGAATTAAACGGTGCTCCGCCGTTGACGGGACGCCGTCGGATTGTCGGCGGCTGTATATTTTCGTGGGCAAAATATGTGTTGATGTCGTTATCGTTAAAATCTGAGGGGATGACGATCCCGATTGTCCTACCAGCTCCATTCACCGTCTGATCTGAGGGAAAATCGTATGCCTGTTTAAGATCGTCGAACCAGTAAGGTCCACTCTGCGAATATCGGTTTGCCGGAATTGGACTTGCGGACCTGATAGAATCAGTGTGTTGTCGGATCATGGGTGAGAAATCTATGATCTGCGCGCCGGACTGCGCTAGCTCAGCGGGCAACTTTAGCGGCGTCATACTCTTGAGCGCGGTGTGCCCGTCACGGTAGCGAACCGTTACAATCTGCGCTCCAAACTTCTGATCGAGATTCGCAACGCTGCCTTGTGCCTCTATAGTCTGCGACGTCTTTCCGGTGACTTGGAACCCTGCCGCTTGCAGAGCACTGGCGACTCGGTTGAAATCCGCGTCTGAGGGACCGAATTGCTCTCGAAACTGAGCAACGGTTAGAAATTTTCGGTACTGCGGCGAACCTGGCGAGCTTTGGTCGGCGATCAGCTTGTCAAGTTGCTCGGAGTTGCGCAACGGCAGATGAACTGTGAATCCCAAAGTCTGCGAGGCCGCCGGAGTGCTAATGATGTCGAATTGAGGATTACTCTGAGTAGTACTCTGGGCTCGAGCAGGCTGGAAGTCCGCACAGGCGAGGATAGCGACACTTAGCGCTAGAAAAGTTGGTTTAAAATTGCTATACATTTCGTTGTTCTCCATTTATAAGGGCAGGCAAGACCTACCTGGTTGTGCACCAGCTCTTACAGCCTGGGTTTCAACAAAGAATCAATGGATAGCATCATTATTCAAGCCCCCTAGCTTGAGTTGGTGCTTTAACGCTGAACCTCCGATCAAGCCTACAAGTGTTAGTAAACCTAATGTAGAAGAGGGGGCGGGGACGGCTGTGGCGGAGTTAACATAGCGAACATCGTCGATGCCCACCTGATCGATACCATGGCTCAAGGGGCTGGTGTATTCATCCTGCACCACCAAAGAAGAAATGGAATTGCCAGGCGCCGTGAACCCGAAGAACTGTGCGCACGATGGAATACAATTGGGGTTGCCCGTAACTTGAAGTCTTTGACTGGGATCACCGTTTAACAAAAAGCTGAGCTGACCGCCAGACCCCTGATCCCGCGCCGTGATGTATGTTCCAAAGGCTGGAACCGGCTTGGCGAATGAGAAGGTTGCAGTCGCTACAGTCTGGTTCCCTTGAGCGGTAGATTTTGTACTAAGTCTAAAAAAATTGCTTCCTCCAGACGTCGTATTGAAGCCGTAATAAGAATTAGCTGTATCGTTTGTAATCCCTGCGCTGTCGAACACTGGTCTAGGATCAGTATTTGAGCCCGTATTTGAAAGCGCCAGTGTAACATCTGGTGGTATCTGCAGGGAACTGAAGTTGCCTGTTGGCAACTTCTCAAAGTCGATTTTGTTGACTGCGCCCAAGGTAGATGCAGCATTGTCAAATTGAGCAGCAGCTGCATCTGAATTCGGCAGCGGACTACCAGGGCCGCCAACGTTAGAATCCTGACCCTGGAACAGGTTGACGGCCATTGCTGGACTACCGGCTGTTCCCACGATCAACCCTGCTCCTGCGGTAGCCATCCATAACTTTTTTAGGACACTTGTTGTAGCCATAAAACTCCTTTGTTGAAAAATATTCAGTTTTTGGATTTTGGACAAATAGCCCCTACGAACAGCCATAGCAATGCTGCGAAATGTGGTGCTGCGTTATCAACACTAGGTAGCTACTTGGTCTGGCTCCATCTGACAATCTATGACAAGTAATTGCAAATGACTGCCCAAATTGCCACAAAGAGCAAAGCGATTTTCTGAGGTGACAATATCGCCAGTCTCCCTCTAGGCCCATCTCTCGGGGGTCAAAGAAATTCGAATTTTTTGGTCAAGCTCTCTCAGAGCGCTTTTTCCGTGTGCGGGCAAGCGCTACTGGTAGCAGTTCCGGTCAGGGTAACGGCGCACTTACGCCGTGGTTTGCTCCAGGCAGATCATGCAGCCGAAGCGATCGCTCCCTTAGTGCCAAGGTAACAAAACCAGCACCTTTCAGGATTATGTTCGTAGCCAGTTCTCTACAGAAATATTTTTATTCTGGTTGGTAGTAATCTCCTGATTTACCACCCGTCTTACTTACCAGGTGAATTGATTCAATCTGAATCGACTTTTCCAATGCTTTTGCCATGTCATAAAGGGTGAGCGCTGCTACAGAAACAGCTGTTAGTGCTTCCATTTCGACGCCGGTTTCTGCTTTGGTTACTACCTCCCCCCGAATCTGATAACCGGGTAGCTGGGGGTCAGGTGTCACCTGAACTTCTACTTTGTGGAGGGGCAAGGGATGACAAAGGGGAATCAGCTGAGCAGTAAGCTTTGCTGCCATAATCCCAGCCAGCCTAGCAGTTCCCAACACATCTCCTTTGGGGGCATTCCCCGCCTGAATCGCGGCGAAGGTTTCGCTCAGCATCCGCACACTCGCGGCGGCTACTGCTTGGCGGATGGTTGGCGCTTTGGCAGAAACATCAACCATCTGGGCTTGCCCCTGATTATCCAGATGGGTCAAGTTCGAGGGGAGTGATTGAGAATTTTGTGTCATGTCACCAGATTCTGATCTGATATGATAGTATAGTAATCTCATCAGGGCTTGTAGCTCAGTGGACTAGAGCACGTGGCTACGGACCACGGTGTCGGGGGTTCGAATCCCTCCTAGCCCGTAAGTAAGGGAGAAAAGATTGGGGGTCAGGTTTTTATCTGGCCCCTTATCCCTATTTCCCCACCACCTCTCTCACCCGATAGATGGGGCGTCCCTGCGATTCATGATAGGTACGCATCAGCAGCTCCGCTAATAGCCCAAAACAAAACAGCTGCACCCCAGTCACGACGAGTAGTACCGCCAAAAAAAGCATTGGGCGATTCCCGATGCTCCTACCCAAACCCAGTTTTAAGAAAGTCAAATAGAGTCCGATCAGCGTTCCCAAAGTCATGGAAATGAGGCCAAACAGCCCAAATACGTGCATTGGGCGTGTAAGGAACTTTTTCATAAACTGAATCGTTAACAGATCCATCAACACCCGGAAAGTCCGCCACAACCCATACTTACTTCGACCATAGCGACGGGCATGGTGACGCACCGGCAGCTCTGTAATTCTCGCCCCTTCGATGTAAGCCAAAATTGGTAAAAATCGGTGCAGTTCGCCGTAGAGATGCATATCTGCCACTAGTTCTGACCGATAGGCTTTGAGCGAACAGCCGTAGTCATGCAACTCCACCCCAGTAATCTGCCCAATCAGCCAGTTGGCAATCTTGGAAGGAAGTAACCGAGTCAGAGCCGCATCCTGCCGTTGCTGACGCCAACCACTCACCAAGTCATAGCCTTCTTCCAACTTCGCCAGCAGCTGGGGAATATCAGCTGGGTCATTTTGAAGATCACCATCCATAGTGACAATGGCTTTACCGCATGCATAGTTAAACCCAGCTGACATTGCAGCGGTTTGACCATAATTTCGACGCAGAAGCACGGCTTTTAAGTCTGTGCGAGTTTGAGCTTGTTGCTTGAGGAATTGAGCTGAACCGTCCGTGGAGCCATCATCCACACAGAGGATTTCATAACTCAGCTCGCTTGCTCTCAAGGTATTAGCGATCGCCTCAATCAAATCAGGCAAACTCTCCACCTCGTTCATCACCGGCACCACCACCGAAACATCTAGGATATCCCCAGATGCAGCACCCTTGTGCCTAGTAGTTGCTTGAGAAACTAACCCATTCTTCATCTAACCTCTGCCTCTTTAGACCTATCCCTAAATTGATGTATAATCTCAGCTTGGCGAGAGGTCTAAATCCCGATTAGAGATTGAAATCATAACTCCTCACCACTCTCCCCGCTCCCCGCAACTGCTGGTAATAAGACCGACTAACCTCATCCCCCTGTTCTCGACCAAGTCGGTCAATCCCAATTCCATTGCGACCCATTTCTTGCCCAGAACTATGGATATAACATCCCTCTCCCAAATAGAGTCCCACATGTGTTGCTTTCTGGACTGGCCCAAAAAAGACGAGATCGCCCGGTAACAGTTCATCAATCGCAATCGACTGGGTAAACGCCTCCTGCTGATAGGCATCCCTGGGCAACCAGATGCCCACCGAGGCAAACGCAGCCTGCATCAACCCGGAACAGTCGTAATTTGGCCCCACTGTGCCACCCCAGAGGTAATGATTCGGCTGTTGCATAGCCCGCTGGGTGAAGCTAATTACAGCAGGTAGTCTGGTGCTAATTTCAGCTTCAGATACAGCGATCGCTTGATAAGGCACACCTAGTGGTTCTAATCCGCTCAGGTCTTGCCTTAACAGCCAGCCCGGATATTCATCTTCACACAGGCATACTTGAATAGCTAAATGACCATTTAAAGATTTAATCCGCAAACGCCGCCCAGCTGCTGCCTGAGTTGCCAAACGGGTGCAGATGGGAGAATCATAAAGGTTCAGGTCAGCTCTACACCGATACTCAGCAGCAGTTTCCTCTGAGTCAGAGGCACAGTCGCTGCTGGTAATTGCTCGAGAGAAACCATTAGGCAACATCTAAACTCCAAAATTGAAGAGTTAATCATTAACAATGACATTTTTCCGTAAAGAAGAACAACTCGAACAGTTGGGTAATCGCATCCTGGAGGCAACCTGGGCAGAATTTCCGGGTTTAGCCCATAACCAAATTGCCCTGACGTGGATTGTCTATGATCTGCCAGTGCCAGTAAATACCGGCGGCGCTCTTAGTCCCCAAGCCTTCTGGAACCACTCAGTCCGAGGCTTCAGCTATCGCGGCGTCGAGCGGATTTATCCTGCCAGTGTGGTGAAACTGTTTTACCTCGTGGCAGTACACGAATGGCTGGAAAAAGGCATGGTCCAGACCTCAACTGAGCTAGAACGAGCCATGCGCGACATGATTGTCGATTCGGGCAACGACGCTACCGGCCTAGTTGTAGATGTGCTTTCCGGCACCACCTCAGGCCCGGAATTACCACCAGAGCCCTTTGTAACCTGGAAGTCTCAGCGCAATATCGTCAACCGCTATTTCCAGTCTCTAGGGTGGCCTGAGTTAGAGACGATTAACGTCAACCAAAAAACCTGGGGTGATGGTCCCTATGGGCGAGAACGGCTGTTTTTGGGAGAGTTAATGGAAAACCGCAATATGGTGACGACGAATGCCACGGCGCGGCTGCTGCATAGCATTGTGGGTGGGGTGGCAGTGTCTGCGGCGCGATCGCAAACAATGATGGCTTTGATTAAACGCAGCCTCAACCCAGCTGTAGCAGATCTTGAGGCTGAAAATCAGGTCACGGGTTTTCTGGGCGGGGGACTTCCCCAATCCGCCCAGTTGTGGTCAAAGGCGGGTTGGACTAGTCAAGTCCGCCATGACGCGGCTTATATCGAGCTACCCGGCAAACCACCCTATTTGTTAGTCGTGTTTACCGAAGGGAGGGCACCAAGTAAGAACCAGGCGATTCTGCCGTTTTTATCCCACCAAGTCTCAGAGTCAGTTGGTGCGCTGTATTGATGTATACAGGTTTTAAATCTGTCACATTGGCAATATAGGAATTATTTTTGCCGTGTTAGATCTTAAATATTCGTGAAAGTTGGTAAAAAACTGCTCTTCGGCTGATTTCTGAACCCAACCTTTATCTAGGAGTGAATGTGAATACTATTTTTGACCGGCGGCTTTCTTTGTTACTAAGTCTAACTACAATCGCCGTTGTTGGAAGTGGGTTGTCTGCTCAAGCAGAAACGAAAACTCCAGCCCCTGTTCCCGGCACAACGGCAACTTCAGCGGCTGTGCTGACAACACAGTTGTCTGTCACTCCTAAGGCGGCACCTGCTTCTACAACACCTGATACTAGGGTGGCTCAGGATATTGACGCTGGTGAAAATCTCCGTGGTGGCTCCAGCTATATCGGAGTCGCTGGAAACATTGGTCTAAGTGGTGGCGCATCCTCTTTAGGCATAGGTAACATTGCGGTGATCAGCAAAATTGGACTTACACGTAACATATCTGTGCGACCATCAGCAGTGTTTGGGGATAATACCACTGTTCTTATTCCTCTCACTTACGACTTTAGCTTGAATCCAATAGGTATCTTTTCAACACCGATACCTATATCCCCATATCTCGGTGCTGGCATAGCCATCAACACTGGCAACAGAAGTGACACTGGTGCCCTAATCTCTGCTGGTGTCGATATTCCTTTAACTCCTCAATTTACGGCAACAGCTGGTGTGAATGTGGGTTTTATAAATAACACAAGTGTGGGGCTTTTGATCGGAATCGGTTACAACTTCTCGGGATTTGGACGCTAGCGATTTTGCTATGAGCGTGCCACACTTTGGGGATGCCAACGCCAGTATGGGATTTAGCTACTGGCGCTGCCACCACTAAAATTAAGGTGTTATCCCCACCTTGGGATATTCAGTTGATATTCAACAGTCAATTTTTCACTGGCAAGATGAGGGGTATCCGTTACTTATAGCAAGTAACTGCCTAGAGACTGTAAGGGTTTCAGGGAACGGAGAGGGAGGGATTCGAACCCTCGGTACGGAGTTGCCTGCCGTACAACAGATTAGCAATCTGCCGCTTTCGACCACTCAGCCACCTCTCCATGTTCATGGAATACCATCATAGCAGATTTTCAGGGAAAAAGCAACCCGTCTTGCAGAGCGTCCCCGTCGCCAAGGCTCACACTTCAGACAGAGGGGACTTCCGCTTTACAAAGTTAAAGGACTTGCGATCGCAGCCAAGCCACCGGCAAGTTACTCAACTTTTGCCTACTCGGAACATAGGCCCGCTGCCGAAATACATCGTAGTGGTTGCGTTCGATTCGCTCTAGAATCTGGCTATATGATAGCCTCGCTACCCAGACGGGCCAGCGGCCATCAGCAGATAAGTAACTAATTCCCTTTTCCGCTTTGGCATAGAACTGACGTGTCCGTTGGATTTGAAACCGCATCAGCTCCCGCCATCGGTCATCAACCACACCTTTAAACAAGTCTTGCTCGGTGTAGTTGAAACGTGCTAAGTCTTCCAGGGGAATATAAATCCGCCCCCGCCGTGCATCCTCCCCCACATCTCGCAGGATGTTGGTCAGTTGTTTGGCAATTCCCAGCGCGATCGCCTCTTCGGTCGGAATATAAGGTTCCCGCTCCTGGTTCCAAGGAGCTGTGTTATTCGAGGTATCTACGCCCATCAGCGCCTTTGACATCAACCCAACAGTACCGGCAACGCGGTAACAATATAGGTTTAACTCCTCAAACGTCTCGTAACGACTCCGGTACAAGTCCATGCGCTGACCGGCAATCATATCCCGAAACGGCTGAATCTCTAGCGGAAAGCGCCGGAGTGTATCCACCAAAGCCACATCCGGATCTTCGACTGGGCAACCCGCAAAAATGGATTCTAGCTGAGCTTCCCACAGTTCGAGGGTTGCCGGAGTTGTAATTGCGGCTCCGGGGCCATCCACCAGTTCATCAGTGCGGCGGCACCAAGTATAAATTGCCCAAATAGCTCTACGCCTCACCTGACTCGTCAGCAGCGAGGCGAAATAAAAAGTCGTGGAATACTTTGCCGTGATTTGGCGGCAAAGTTGGTAGGAATTCTCCACAGAGGCCAGCGTTCTCATGGAAGGGGAATCAGGCAGTTGCAGCATTCGTTGCAGGCTGGAAGTTTGGCATTTGCAGGCTTTCTGTTGAATTTACCTCAGGATGGGCAACGGAAATTGCCTGCGCTGTCAGCTTACCAGAAAGGACGGCACCTTCCATACTTGCCAGGTAACGCTGCATGGTGTAATCCCCAGTAAGATAGAAATTGGCAATCGGGGTAGTCTGAGAGGGACGGTACTGCTGGCGGCCTGGAATCGCCTTATAGACCGAGCGGGGCGTCTTGACGACGTGAGATTTCAGCAACTTAGCTGGGTTTTCTACGCCAAAGTGGTCGGGGAAAAGTTTTTCTAACTCTGCCATTGTCGCCGCCACGATTTCCTCATCCGATTTCCTAATCCAATCATGAGCTGGTGCTAAAACCAATTCCAGCATCGAGCGCTCGGTATTGGCGTAGCCAAGGCAGGTATTGCTCATGTCAGCATAGACGCTGAGTAAGGGCGATCGCGAGAATAGCAAGTGGTCAATATCAGTCAGCTTGCGGTCGAACCACAGATGGACATTAATCACCGGTACTCCTTCCAATCCCTCCAGCTTCTGGAAAAACTCATAAATTTTCCACGGTGCTGGCAGCATCACCTTCAGCGGGTCAACCGGCATGGCAGAGACATACAGATCAGCTGTTACCACGTCGTCCGCCGCCCCATTTAACCCTCGAAGCAAAAACCCCTTGACTGTGTCATCGGGATTGAGCATGATTTCTTTGAGTGGCGCATTCAATCGGACTTCACCGCCGCCCGAGGTAATGTAGTCCACCATCGGCTGACATAATCGCTCTGTGGGGGCACCATCTAGGAAGGCCATCTTGGAGCCGTTCTTTTCCTGAAGGAAACGATTAAGAGCGGTCAGCAGAATTGTGGCCGAAATCTCGTCCGGGCCGATGAAGTTCAGCGACTTGGACATGGCAAGAAAAACTTCTTTATTGACCCGTTCAGGAATCCTCTGACGGAGCAGCCACTGTGTCCAAGAGTATTTATCCATTGCCTCGACGTACTTCTGCCCCTGAACCATCGCCGGAATCAGACCGATGCCAAAACGAATTTTCTCCGGCCAGGTGAGCATATCGTTGTTCCTCAGAATCGCCACGATGCCATTAATCGGCGCTGGCAAGTCGGGAAAGTCAAAGCGGCTGTAAGTACCGGGCGCTTCGGGCTGATTGAAGATCATGGTGTGTTCTTTCCACTGCAACCGATCTTCAATGCCCAGTTCTTTGAACAGCTGCAACATATTGGGATAAGCCCCGAAAAATATATGCAGCCCAGTTTCGTACCAGTCGCCGTCTGCGTCCTGCCATGCCGCTACCTTACCCCCAAGTACATCCTGCCTTTCCAAGACAATGGGGGTGTGACCGGCATCAGTGAGATATTTCGCGCAGGAAAGACCGGCTAGACCCGCTCCAGCGATCGCTACTCGCATTTAAAAGTACTGCCCTTCAATATTTCTCAAGTGTTTTTCCGCTCTCATTATACTTTGCATTCCGTTACATTTTGCCGCATTTGAGTAAATTGCTACATTTTAAAGCCTGAAATTCAAGAAGAGTCAGCAATTGACCGCTTGAAAGTGGTGTGGTTAAGATAGTAAGCGATCTCCGGCGGTACGTGATGACCAAAATAGCATAGGAAGACTATCAAAAAAAGACTCGACACATTATTAGTAGAACTGGATTTATGCTCCTCCCGGCAGCTGGCTCAGCGCTTGATTCGGGCAGGGGAAGTGCTGGTGAATCAGCAGATAATCGACAAACCCGGAACTGAGATTGAAACTTCTGCACAGATTCAGATCAAGGCGCGAGCGCCCTACGTATCCAGGGGTGGTGAAAAACTTGCCAAAGCCCTGGAAGTCTTTGCCATTCCAGTCAATGGGCGCATTTGCTTGGATGGCGGCATTTCCACTGGCGGTTTCACCGACTGCCTGCTGCAAGCTGGGGCAAAAAAGGTCTACGGCATTGATGTGGGCTATGGACAAGTTGACTGGGGTTTACGCAATGATCCACGGGTGGTTTTGAGAGAACGCACCAACCTCCGCTATCTCCAGCCAGTTGAGTTGTACGGCTCCGCCCAGCCAGCTGATTTGGGCGTGGTGGATGTGTCGTTTATTTCCCTAACCAAAATTCTGCCTGCCCTGTGGCAGCTGCTCTCATACCCCCGTGAGGTGGTGTTGCTGGTGAAGCCTCAGTTTGAAGTGGGGCGATCGCGTGTGGGTAAAAAAGGCGTGGTGCGCGATCCAGATGACCAGGCGGGTGCAATTTTCCAGGTTTTGCAAGCTGCCCTTCAGCTTGTATGGCAATATCGCGGCTTAACCTGGTCGCCGTTGCTCGGGCCAGCTGGTAATATTGAATATCTCTTGTGGCTGGGGATGGATAACCAAACGCCGCCACCTGATCTAGAAGCGATCAAACAGATTACCCAATCTGCTGAAATCAACACAACCAGCAAGGTTTCCAAGACAATAAGTTGAGATATTTGCTCAATGAAGTCACTTAAATTAAAACATAAAAATTTTTACCTCCGCATTTTGTTTTCCTTTTTAGTTGTGTTAGCTACAACGTTTTTTGTTTTAAATTTAACGGCGCCCAAAATTACGATTTTTGGCTTTCATACCATTATTGATATTAATAAAAATGGCGATCGGCCTTTTCAAGCTTCACAATTTCAACAAATGAATTACTTCAAACCTGACATGGAACTTTTACTAGATTCTTTAGTTAGAGAAAATTTCTGGTTTATTTCATCTCAAGAAGTTTATGATTACTTTTTAACTAAATCTAAGCAAATCCCGCAAGAACATATAGGTCAAAAGCCTATCATGCTTTCTTTTGACGACGGCTATAAAAATATTTATACAAATTTACTACCGATTTTGTCAAAGCTTGAATATAAATACGGTAAAAAAGTAAAGGTGGTTTTATTTGTCAACCCAGGTACCCTGGCAAATTATCAGAGTGACTCTTCAATTCACATGACCTGCCTCGATTTGAGAGCAGGGCTGGAAAAAGGATATTATGATATTCAATCGCACGGATTAAATCATAAAAAATTAACTGAGCTAGATTCTCAGGATTTGATCACTGAACTTTCAGAAGCCCAAGTTCAATTGAGAAGGTGTACTGAAGACTTAGACCCAAATAAAACCGTAGCTTCTCATATAGCTTATCCCTATGGTGCTAGCAACGAAAAAGTTGAAGAGTATGTGTCTAACTACTATTTATCAGGCTATTTATACAATAGTAGAATCATGAAATTAGGCTGGTTGAGCAGCAATTACAAAATACCCCGTTTAACTGTTAATGAGGGAAAATCACCCAGCAGATTAATACAAATGGCTGAAATGTCTTTGAATGTCAATCGCCAAATATTCCCAGATGTTGCCCCAACTCCTGCCGCAGGCGGTACAAAATAGTATTCGGTTCCACCTGATTGAGAATCTCTTGAATCACCGTGCTGGCTCCTAGCTGCCCCCAAGTGCAGCCCCGCTCTAGATACACCTGTGCTGCCTGCCCAATGATGTAGGCTCCGTAACCCGCGATCCCGGCTTGAGCGATCGCAGCCCCAGCATAGGCAGAGAAATTGGTCGGATTCTCACCGCTAGCAATTGCCGCTGTACTTTTCCCCAACCCCAAAAGTAAACTACTGCCCAATTCACCCAGCAGCAATCCCCCAGAACTCAACAGAATCGTCTTCCAAATCTTTCCGGCTTCATAGTCAGTGATCGGTAGACCGTACAGCCGCGCTAGAGAGCGGATTAGAGCCAAGTCTGCTACAGCTCCCCCAAGTAAATCTAACAAGGCAATCGGATTCAGCCCCACTGCCAGAGCTTTATATTTGGTAAACTGCCAGATCAGTTCTTCCGCTTCCTTTTGGCGTAACTCGATGGTTTTGTGAGCGATCGCCGCCTCCGCGTCCCGCGCCTGGATCAGGGCATTAAGTGCCAAGAGTGAGCGACCCTCCCGGTTGAGAATGCCAAGAATTTTCTGCTTCAACTCATCTACCTGTGGCGGCGGCGTTTCCCATTCGTAGGTAACTTTACCATCGGGCCACTCGACCCGCACTTCCAGCGGAGCCGGTTGGGCTGCAACCATCACAATCTCCTCAGTAGACAACAGCGGGTAAAGGCGCCTACTACCAGTGTCATCGCTACCCAAATTTTGTAGATTTTTGTATATGGCTTGCCGGTTTTGATCTGGATACAGGTCTATCTTGTTAAACACTAAAATCAGGGGCTTGTGAGCTTGCACAAGGTACAAAAGCGCCTGATACTCTGTTCGCGTGATATCACCAGCCACTACAAACAAAATCAGGTCAGCCTGACGAGCCACATCCCTTGCCATTTGCGCTCGTGCTTGACCTTCAATCTCATCCAATCCGGGCGTATCAATCAACTCCACCTGCACCCTGCCTTTCTCGCTGGGTACCCACCGTACTGAACGGGGCCACTGGGTTACACCATTAAGCGGCCCAGTTTGCAGAATCTTCTGTCCTAGCAAGGCATTCAAAACAGCTGACTTGCCGCGACTAACTAGACCAAAGGCAGCAATCCGAATCACGCCCTGGTCTAGCTTGTTTAGTGTGGATGTCAACACCTCTATTTCAGGTTTCAGCGCCGCTTGCAATTCTGGGTTTAGCGACTGCTGCCTAGGCTTGCGAATATGGGAATACCAAGACAGCGCTTGCTTCAGACTGGCACGAGCGCGGTTTAAGTGAGATTCCTGCCGGTTGGCGCGCGCTGGGGATATCTGAAGCCCAGAACCTGTATGAGTTTGGAATGATTTAGGATGACTCAAGGCTAGACAGGTAACAACAGGCTACAGAGCCATGGATGATTTCTTCGATGCGTTTTCTGACTTCATACGACTGATTATGACACTTACTATGGAATACTAGCAAGCTCTCAATGAAGCGGTATTATAGGCACATAGAGATTGTTGCGGTTCCATCTCTGTAGTAGCAGAGATTAAAGCACGAGTATTAAAAGTTACAATATATGGTCGGCGTAGGACGGAATTTTTGCTATAAAAGTAGAGAATATATTGGCAGCGCTGATACCTTGTTTCAGACTTGCTAATGAAAGAAAAGTGCCCCTAGGAGCGGGATTCATCGTACTAAGTTAGGCGATCGGATGCCTGGATGAGGTGCTGCCACATCACCGCGTTCCACCAGTGGTAACTAGACCATAACTAAAAAGAACTACACTTGAGGCTGTGTGAGTAATGACCGTTGAAGAAGCGCTAGCGATCGTAAAGAACTTTCTAGATCAAGGACGTCTGAACAAAATTCAAGAGACAGTATTTCGGCAATCTTGGGAAGGACAGTCTTATTTGGAAATTGCAAGTCACTCCGGTTATGACCCTGGTTACGTCAAGGACGCTGGTGCTAAGTTATGGCAGCTACTCTCAGAATTATTGGGAGAAAAGGTCACTAAAAATAATTTTCAGTTAGTCTTAAGGCAGCGTTGGCGCAGCCAGAATGGCGGCGAATCGGAACTGTTTGAAGAAGTTGCTCCGTCATCGATAGCGTCGGTTGAGGTAATTACCAACCAGCGCCAAGACTGGGGAGAGGCGATTGATGTCGACCTTTTCTATGGCCGTACAGCAGAACTCTCCATCCTAGAACAGTGGATTGTGCAGGACCGCTGCCGACTGGTGGTGTTGCTAGGCATGGGCGGGATTGGCAAAACTGCTCTGTCTGTAAAGCTGGCACAAAAGATTCAGCACAAATTTGATTACCTGATCTGGCGAAGTCTACGCAACGCCCCACCAATCCAAGACCTTCTGGCAGAGCTGCTCCAATTCCTCAGCCAGCAGCAGCAAATAGTTTTACCGGAAACTGTAGACGGAAGAGTATCACAACTGATTAAGTATTTACGCTCCTCACGCTGTCTGCTGATACTAGATAATGCGGAGTCGATTCTGCGTGAAGGGGATCGTACAGGTTGCTACAAAGAAGGATATGAGGGTTATGGTCAGTTAATCAGATCTGTGGGAGAAACACCCCATCAAAGCGCAGTAGTGCTAACAAGTCAGGAGAAACCCAGAGGCTTGGCAACAAAGGAGGGCGAAACACTATCTGTTCGCGCATTACAACTGACTGGTTTGCCGACAGCACAAGGACGGGAAATTCTTCAAGCAAGGGGTGACTTCTCAGGGTCAGAATCTGAGTGGAGAGTTGTAGTTGAACATTATGCTGGGAATCCCTTGGCCTTAAAGATGGTGGCTCCAACAATTCAAGACTTCTTTGATGGGAAGATTTTTAAATTTATAGAATTCTTGAAACAAGGTCCGTTAGTTTTTGATGATATTCGCAATCTGTTAGACCGGCAGTTCAATCGTCTGTCAGACTTAGAAAAAGAGGTGATGTACTGGCTGGCAATCAACCGGGAGCCAGTTTCGTTTCCCGAATTGCAAACGGCTTTTGTACCCAATGTACGCGAGAGCGAAATTATAGAGGCACTGGCGTCTTTGCAGAGACGAGCGCTGATTGATAAAAGGCCATCTGGCTTCACACAGCAACCAGTGGTGATGGAGTACATGACTGCAAAATTGATTGAACAGGTTTATGAAGAGACTTCCACAGAATCAATTGGTTTATCGATGATCCACGCTCTGATCAAAGCTAAGGCTCAGGACTATATTAGAGCAAATCAGGTGCGCGTTATTTAATCAAAATCTACGCAGAGGGGCTCTCTTAGGCTCTCTTAGGCAGGGGGAAGTGTTTACCGTTGATTGGCATTCAGTTCAATACGTCGTAAGAAAAAGTAAGCTATACCGGCAAAGATGACGCCCAGCTCAAAGCCAATGTCTATACCATAGGGAGGATTCAAAAAGCTAGCGATCGGACCCACAAATTTCTCCTGTGCAGCACCCAGGTAGACACCGAAAAGACCAATCACCAGCGATGTGATCGCAGCCCAACCCACAGGAAGTCTGCTGGGGTTATTCCAATCATCAACGTTGTAATGCCCATGACGGAATACATTGTGTTCTAGAACCAGAATAATTGACCAGGGACCAAGCCAGGGCGAACGCATCTTAATTTCTTCAGCAGCTTAAGATCAAGTAAGACTCC
>CAXUIG010000070.1:0-26470 GCA_964250845.1 uncultured bacterium
GAAATATCGTTCTATCCCTCTACCAGCCTAATTCATACTTTAATTCAGCAACGCCTCTCAAGCTCGTGCTTCTGCGCGACTCGCGCTAGTTGAGTCTGGATTGCGTTTAACTGAATTTCGGTTGCAGTAATGGGAGCAGACCACTCACAGGATTCCAAGTTGTAGAAAGAAGCGATCGCTTTTTGGTTGGGATACAGGTTGTGTGCCGCTAGCAGGTAAATGTATCCCTGACGTGGATCGAAGTCAGCTTTGCCGGTTTTCAGATCCAAGATATGTAGCGTGCCATTAGGTTCGAGAAAAATACAGTCAATTGCCGCAAATAGCTTGAAGAGGAAGTTGTTGCGATGCAGTTCAATTGGTTTAGGGATTCCCTCGTCTCCCCGATTCAACTTGATGATATTTTTTCCCCGCAGAACTGGCTTGCCATGATAGCTCTTCAAGATTTGCAGCACCCTATCCCTCACAGTTGGGAACTCTTGCTCTAATTGCAGAACTGTTGCAACCCCCTCCACTCCATCTACTCTGTCAAGCCACTGCTCGTGCTGATGAAACTCATACACTCCCTGTTGTGCGAGCAAACCAATCCGTTGAGGTGTAGTATCTTGGCCCAGAAGTGCAGCGATTAGAGGCTCTTTCTTGCGAACCCGCTTGAAACCCCGTTTCATGTCGCAGTGCCAATATTCCTGCCCAACGGCTGGCTCAAACTCTGCCATAAGGGAAAAGCTGGCAAATGGCATCCACTTAGTCTGCATTACCATATGTAGTGTTTCTCTCCGGGTTGACTTTTACTTCAACTCCACTCATGCTAACACCGTGTTGATCTTTTCGTCAAGGCTTGATTGAAGTTTTCGTCAACTTAGATTAAAATTCATCTGTAAGTAGGGAGAAAGCTGTGGTTCAGAGTTTTGGTCAGCTTATTCGTCAAGCTCGCAAATACAAAGGTTACAGTCAACGCGAGTTGGCAAAACTCGTCGAGCTTGACTTTACCTACGTGTCTAAGCTTGAGAACAATAGAGCTGAGTATCCACCAAAGGAGGCAGCTATTCGCTTGCTGGCACATCACTTAGAGCTGAATGCAGAAGAACTGATCTTTCTGGCGGGTCGCATCCCTGAGCGTGATGAAGATTTGCTCAAGCAGAACTACAAAGCGATGCCCGCTTTGTTTCGCCGGATGCGAAAAGACCCCGACTTTGCCCAGAAGGTGTTTTCAATGGCTGATGAACTTGCACACCGGGAAATGCATAACAGCCAGGAAGTAACACAATCACAGAATCAGGAGTATGAACATTGAGCTTATTCAAGCCGTATCGATGGTACGCTGACAGGGAGGAAATTGAACTTGAAGCCGAGGAAATATTGAGGCGAATGCAAGCAAAGCCCAAATATGCTCCTAAATTTCCGCTTGACCCCAGCTGTGTAGCTGAGTTCTTAGGGTTAGATATTGTTTGGGATAGTATACCACCTGATGCTCAGGGGCAAATAGCTGCCAGAATCCTCCCAACAGAACGCCTAATTGAAATCAATGAAGATATTCCATCTCTACGAGGAGGATTTGGAGCCTCCACCATTGCTCATGAAGTAGGGCATTGGGTACTTCATATTAACCACGATGAGGTTGAGGGGCTTACGAAACAGCAAGTGCTGTTTGAGGAAACTGTACAGCCATTCCTATGTCGTTCAGTCGGCGAAATTGAAGGTATTGAATGGCAAGCCCAGTATTTTGCTGGTTGTTTACTAATGCCCCGCTTCGTCTTGGAAGAAAAGCGAAGAGGGCGTGTTTTAACCAAGTGGTCACATCTGTACGCGATCGCAGATGAACTTGGCGTAACAATCTCGAATTTGACAACTCGCCTACAAAACCTCAGATGGATTTATATCCCAAAGGGCTCAAAGCAAATATATTTTAGTAAGGCCACACAGAGTGGGCAGATAGAAATGTTTGGGTGAGCCATAAAGAAATTACCGTTGATGCATCCATTCTAGCTACCCAGTCTGTTGGCTGAACTCAATTTCTAGGTAAACAGGCGGAGAGTTTCAAAACCAAAGTACGGTTAGCTCTGTAAAGCATAACCGTATGGCACAAAATTCATCAATCACACGAACCGACAGCAATTAGATATCGAGATCCGTGAGGTTGAGGCGGGAGCCGTAGGTTTCGATAAATTCACGGCGGGGACCAACGCGATCGCCCATCAACACTGTAAAGATCCGATCTGCTTCAGCTGCATCCTCAATCTCAACCTGCTTGAAGGTACGGGATGCCGGGTTCATGGTGGTTTGCCACAACTGCTCTGGCATCATTTCACCCAAGCCTTTAAAGCGCTGGATGGTGTAGTTTGCATTAGCTGGGAACTCGTGTTGAACCAGGTTTGTGAGTTCGCGTTCGCTATAGCAGTAGTAATGATTGCGTCCTCGCTCCACTTTGTACAACGGCGGGCAGGCAATGTAGATGTAACCTTGCTCAATCAGCGCTCGTTGATACCGATAGAAGAAAGTTAACAACAGTGTACGGATGTGAGCGCCATCTACATCAGCATCAGTCATAATCACTATGCGGTGATAGCGCAGCTGGGAGGCATCGAACTCCTCACCTTTAACCCCCAGTCCCAGTGCAGTGATTAGGGCCTGGATTTCGGTGTTTTTGTAGATTTTGGCGTCGTCGGTTTTCTCAATGTTGAGAATTTTGCCGCGCAGCGGGAGGATGGCTTGGAAGCGGCGATCGCGTCCTTGTTTGGCGCTGTTATGAACAAACACACCACTCGCCAAAGCGAAGTTATGTGTATGTGGGACTTCTATGTCGTAAACCTCCACTCTTTCTTCTAGGCGTTCGATAGAAACAACGCGGTGGTTGTAATTGGCAACTGCTTGACGGGCTAGTACTGCATCACCATCAAAGTAGCGATCGCAAAAAGTATCAAACCGCAACAGGGATTTGTCTCGTGTTTGGAGCCGGTAAAGGCGATATGCTTCTAGATCCAGATAGCCTAGTTGGATTTGAACTTCCTTCAAAGCAGCAAGCGTTTTGCGATAGAAGGTTTGCTGCAATGCAGCCGAACGCTTGGCACGAAATTCAGGTGTCCATTGCTCCTGAGTTTTTTCTCGCCGCCACTCCAACAAAACCTTATCTTGCCATTGCTGTTGGGCGAGTTCTGAATAAGCTTCACGCGCTTCAGGATTAATTTCAAAGTAATCCCGAACCCTTTTAGCCTGAGCTAGACGGTTTGCCTCATCACTCCAATACTCTTGCTGCAATCGATTCAGCTGTTTGTTATTTTCCTGACGGTACGCATCGTTGCTGTTGTAAAAATCGCGCCATTTTTGAACCATATAAGCTTTGTATTCTGCATCTTCCCACTGCGCCTTAGCCTGTTCGGAGAGAATCTGCCGCGTTTCTGATTGCCGCATCCGCTCCCTCATCATGGCGCGGAACTCTTCGCTCATGTGAACTTGGCGGCTCTTTTCAATTACATCTGGTCGATGTAAGCCCTGTTTGAGATTGGCGCGGTGTAGTGCTAAGTGTTCTTCGGCAGGCAACCGCTGGATGTTTGTCGGGTTATTGTTGAGTTTTTTGAAATCTACATGATGGCGATGGTTGCCATCTGTCGACTTATAGACACCATTGCGCAGGTTATAGAAATCTGCCAGAAGATGAGTGTAAATCCACTCATCACAATTTGGATTCCAAACCATTTCGTAGCCGTCAAGTCCATTCCCTCCAACATTCTTTTGAGAGAGCTTACGATGTAGGGGCATCAGTGAGTCTTCAGGAGTCAACAATCCGGCTGGCTTGTAACTGCCATCCCGAAGCATATAAGGGTGGTCGGGTGTGCAGATAATGGGCTCTCCGTTGTCCAATCTAAGTTTTATGACTTCAGCATTTGCTTTGGTCATTCGGGCATTGATGATGCGCTCTATACCGATATTGCCGCTATCCCTTATGGTGTAACAGAAATGCTCCTTCCCCATCGCTTGTTCAGCCACAATTTCCTTTAAACTGAGTGACCGGCCATCAGCCAATGCTACACATGTAGTACCAAAATGACAACCGCCAGCTGAATCGCCTTCAACTATGAAGATCTCAGACTCGCTCGCATCTCTGGTACTACAATCTGCCAATTTACCCGGTAGGGGAGAAGACTCCAGAACCGACTTGCGTCGCACTAGCTCACGGGCGTGACGAGCGGCTTCGGCGGCTTTGAAGGCTTGGATGGCTTTATCCAAGATCGAATCTGCCACACCGGGGCGAAACTCCAGGTACTCTGTCAGAGCTTCTCCTACCAGCGAATCGACAATTCCCCGCACTTCGGTGTTGCCTAACTTCGTCTTGGTTTGACCTTCAAATTCCGGATCAGGCACTTTGACGGAAATGACTCCAGTCAATCCTTCCCGAACGTGTTCCCCACTCAGGTTGGGTTCGTTTTCTTTGATCTTGTTGCGCTTACGTGCGATCGCATTCAGCGTCCGCGTCAACACCGCCTTCAGCCCTTCCAGGTGAGTACCACCATCAACGGTGCGGATATTGTTGGCAAAGCCCAGCAGATTGTCAGTATAGGCATCAGTACACCACTGCAATGACACTTCGACTTGCACATTGTTGCGTTCGCCCTCCACAAAAATGATTTCCTCATGCAGAGGTTGCTTGTCGCGGTTCATGTAGGCAATGTATTCTTTGATGCCACCCTTATACTCGTAGGCTTCTACTCGTGGTTCATTGCTTTTGAGCAGTTCGAGGCGGTGGTCGGTAAATGTGATTTTGACACCGGCATTAAGATATGCCAACTCCCGCAGGCGACCGGCTAGGGTTACGTAATCAAACTCGGTGCCGTTAGTGAAGATTTCTGCGTCAGGCTTGAAGGTAACTGAGGTGCCGGTTCGGGGTTCTTTGTAGGGCTTGCTCTTCAGTTCGGTGACTGGGATACCGCGCTCAAAGCGTTGAATATGAACCCGGCTATCTCGCCAAACAGTAACTTCGACCATCTCGGACAAGGCGTTAACTACAGAAATACCGACGCCGTGGAGTCCTCCAGAAACCTTGTAGCCGCCGCCGCCAAACTTACCACCGGCATGGAGGACTGTCATCACGGTTTCCAGGGCCGATTTTCCGGTTTGGGGGTGAGTATCCGTAGGAATACCTCGACCATCATCAGTTACTGTGACGGAACCGTCGGCGTTTAGATCTACCTCCACATGGGTACAGTACCCAGCCAAAGCCTCATCAACGGAGTTGTCCACCACCTCGTAAACTAGATGGTGGAGCCCTCGCGGGCCGGTGGTGCCGATGTACATCCCCGGTCGTTTTCGAACCGGTTCCAGACCTTCCAGAACTTGAATCTGATCGGCGCTGTAACTGCTAGTCATGCAAGGGATTCTCCAATAATAATGAGGTGTGAGCCGTCTAGCGACTCCAAAAATAAAAAATACTCATAAACTATAACACAAAAGCCTTATAGGCGACTGTAGGGCAGTTTGAAGGGCTATTTATCTAGGGGATGTACCCATTAAATTTTTCCCGATCTGGTCTGATTACGATTTGCGGCCCCACCGCCACCGGAAAATCGGGGCTGGCGTTGGGGTTGGCTATATACCTGGGTTCTATAATCCTCAGTGCTGATTCCCGTCAGGTGTACCGTGAGTTTGATATCGGCACAGCTAAGCCAAAAGCTGATCAGCAAAAACTAGTGCCGCACTACTTAATTGACATTTGCGACCCTAGGGAAACCCTGACCGTAGCAGACTACCAACAGCAAGCGCAAGCATTAATTGCCAAAGAACAACAACAGGGACGCATTCCAATACTTGTCGGTGGGACTGGGCTGTACATCCGTTCGGTGGTGCAGGGGTTAAAAATTCCCAAGGTGTCGCCACACCAAGAATTGCGATCGCAACTCCAGTCTCTCGGTCAAACCCAACTCTACGCGCAACTCCAACAAGTTGACCCAGCTGCTGCCCAAAAGATTCATTCTCATGACCAAGTGCGAACGTTGCGAGCCTTGGAAGTTTTCTACGTCAGCGGTCGGACAATTTCAGAGCAGCAAGGGGAGTATCCGCCCAATTATCCCATCCTTCAGATTGGCTTAGATTGTGCTGACCCAGTTGCCCTCACCCCCCGGATTGCTGGACGCACGGAGGAAATGATTTCAGCTGGTTGGGCAGATGAAGTGGAATCCCTGTGCCAGAAATACGGTTGGAACCTCCCCCTCCTGGATACGCTGGGATATCGGGAAATGAAACAATATCTCGCTGGTGACATTTCCCTGTCTGCAGCTAAAGACCTAACAGTTTTGCACACCCGCCAATTTGCCAAGCGACAACGCACCTGGTTTCGGGCATACCCTCAAATTGAATGGTTTAATGCGGATGCTCCAGATTTACTAGAGCAAGTGTGGCAGCGAGTGCAAGAGTTCATGACAGCCTGTGAGCAAGATGTACTAACTTGAATAAAAGGAGACTCCTGACTCCTTCTAAAGAGGAACCACCTATGATCGTCCAAGATCAGCAACAACGCAACTGGAAACCAATCATCAAGGAATTTGAAGCTGTCGTCGGCAAAAATGGCGTAGTTCAACGCCGCGAGGAATTGATTACCTACGAATGTGATGGACTTACTAGCTATCGCCAACGCCCAGCTGTGGTGGTGCTGCCCAGAACCACAGAACAAGTAGCAGCTATAGTGAAGATATGCGATCGCGCTGCCATCCCCTTCATTGCACGCGGCGCTGGCACTGGTCTTTCTGGTGGAGCCTTGCCAGTAGAAGGCTGCGTCCTGATTGTCACTGCCTTGATGCGTCAAATCCTCGACATCGACTTGGAAAATCAGCGAGTTGTAGTCCAGCCCGGAGTAATTAACAACTGGGTGACTCAAGCCGTCAGTGGAGCTGGATTCTACTACGCCCCTGATCCCTCCAGCCAAATCATTTGCTCGATTGGCGGTAACGTCGCAGAGAACTCCGGCGGGGTGCATTGCCTCAAGTATGGGGCAACGACTAACCACGTACTGGGATTAAAACTCGTGCTTCCCGATGGCTCTATTGCGGATGTGGGCGGACAAATTCCCGAAATGCCTGGTTACGACCTCACCGGTGTGTTTGTTGGCTCCGAGGGAACGCTAGGCATCGCCACGGAAATTACCCTGCGAATTCTCAAAACAGCTGAATCAATTTGCGTTCTCTTGGCAGACTTTACCAGCATCGAGGCGGCTGGGGCTGCTGTTTCCGACATCATCAGCGCTGGGATTATTCCAGCTGGCATGGAGATGATGGACAACATTAGCATCAACGCCGTAGAAGATGTGGTAGCAACGGGTTGTTATCCCAGAGATGCAGAAGCCATTCTGCTGGTGGAAATAGACGGCTTAAAAGTGGAAGTTGCAGCTAATAAAAAGCGCATTGCAGCTATTTGTAAACAGAATGGCGCCAGGAGCATCACCACCGCCAACGACCCAGAAACACGTCTAAAACTATGGAAGGGACGCAAGGCAGCATTCGCGGCAGCTGGCAACCTTAGTCCTGATTACTATGTGCAAGATGGTGTGATTCCGCGCACCCAACTATCCTTTGTTCTGCAAGAAATTGAGAATCTGAGCCAGAAATACGGTTATCGCGTTGCCAATGTGTTCCATGCAGGAGATGGCAATCTTCACCCCCTGATTCTTTATGACAACTCAGTGCTTGGTGCCCTGGAGCAGGTGGAAGAATTGGGCGGAGACATTCTCAGACTTTGTGTGAAAGTCGGTGGCAGCATTTCTGGGGAACATGGCATCGGTGCAGATAAGCGGTGCTATATGCCGAATATGTTTACCGAGGCGGACTTAGAAACGATGCAATGCGTGCGGCAAGCGTTTAACCCCAAAGGGCTAGCCAATCCAGGCAAAATCTTTCCGAATCCCCGCACCTGTGGGGAAGCCGCAAGGGCTCTTGGTGAAAAGCACTTCGAGTCAGTAGAGCGATTTTAGTCTCGTTTTAGTCTCATTCCCAAGCTCAGCATCATTCCCAGACTAGTCTCGTTCCCAGGCTAGTCTCGTTCCCAGGCTAGTCTCGTTCCCAGGCTCAGCCTGGGAATGCCCCGCCGGAGGCTCTGCCTCCCCTCACAAATCGAGCAATTCCACCAGCAACAATCCCTGCTGCCCCATGTAATTGCGGTAACTAGAATATCGCCAATAAGCCGGATCATCTACATAGCCACGCCTAAGCGGATTATTGTGAAGGTAATCCAACTTTTGTCGGAACATTTCCTCATTCGAAATAGCTTGCGGGTGGAATCCTTCTTGCCAAACCTGATATTCCTGGTCTGTTTTGTGTTTTAGTTTGTAGAATTTGAGCGGCTCAAGTATATATTGTTTACGCTCTAGTTTAAGCAAATCGATAATAGCGCGAGCTGTGAAAGATTTGAAATTACCTATTTCCTTTGACAAATTTACAGCAGATGCAATCAGGTGGAGATGATTCTCCATAATCACATAACCGTACAATTTCAAGCGTTGCTGGCGTTGCAAAAAACTCAGCGAGTCTAGAACAATCTGTGCTAGCTCAACTTTACTGAACAGGGGGATCCAATTGACCACTGTGCAGGTGAGGAAGTGGGGCTGGTTTCCTAGTACATGATAGCGGCTGCGTCCCATTGTATTACCTTGCATTGGGGCGAGGCTGAGCCTCTGGAATGGCATTCCCAGGCTCAGCCTGGGAACGAGAATACGAGAATGGCATTCCTAGGCTGAGCCTGGGAACGAGAAGACTAGAAGACTAGAAGAGGAGAAGATGAAAAAACTAGATGAGGACTGCTTACTAAAGCTTAATCAGCTTTGGTTGAGCTAAACTCCTAAATGGGGTCAGTACATGGAATCTTTAGAAATTAAGGTTAATTTGTAAAATTTAAAAGATAAGCCGATGAACGTCACTGCTCAAAAATTTAAAAATGTCTCGGAGCAGCTGGAGTCTCCTCCTGTGAGAATGCACTAAATTTAGAGTAGGCATACACTAAAGTTAGGGAATAGTAAATCCACGGATGGAAGCGATCGCCCCCCAACTCGAACCCATCGTTAGCCCAGCTGGGATCTGTGACTGGGAAAACATAGACGTAATTCGGCAAAAACGGATACTTCAGGCTCTAGCTCCCCAAACCACTCCCAGCTGTATCGTCTATCCCAACACCAAAGCAGAACTTGCTCAAGTCATCGCCTGTGCCCACCGCAACAAATGGCGGGTTTTACCCTGCGGCAGCGGCAGCAAACTCAGCTGGGGTGGACTGGCAGCAGGTGTGGAGGTGGTTGTGAGTACGGAACGGCTGAACATGGTGATTCAACATGCTGTAGGCGATTTGACTGTCACGGTAGAAGCTGGGACAAAGTTCGCTGACCTCCAGCGTACTCTGGCAACAGTTGGGCAATTTCTGGCGCTTGACCCAGCTGCCCCAGAGTCGGCAACAATGGGAGGCATTGTCGCCACAGCTGATACTGGCTCCTTGCGGCAACGCTATAATGGAGTACGCGACCAACTGCTAGGTATTAGCTTTGTCCGGGCAGATGGTCAAATGGTCAAAGCGGGTGGACGGGTGGTAAAGAATGTAGCGGGATACGACTTGATGAAGCTGTTCACTGGGTCTATAGGAACCTTGGGCATTATCACTCAAGTCACGTTTCGGGTTTATCCGCTGCCTGAGGCGTCTGGAACGGTGGTTTTGACTGGGGAAGCAGATGCGATCGCTCTTGCCTCCACAACACTAAAATCTTCTGCTTTAACTCCGAATTCAGCTGATTTGCTATCGACCCAGCTGGTGGCAAGTTTGGGTATTGGTCAAGGATTAGGATTGATCGCGAGCTTTGCGAGTATGACCGAAAGTGTCAAAGAACAGTCCACTCGTCTAATAGATGTCGGGGAAAAGCTGGGTTTAAAGGGCGGACTCTACTCAGCAGATGATGAGGCTGACCTATGGCAGAAATTGCGATCGCAAATGACGGCATCCACCACGGAGCCAGTAATTACTTGCAAAATAGGAGTAATACCCTCAGCAGCTGTGGCAATACTGACCCAGATGGATAGCCTTGCAGAACAGGGGGGAAGCGGTTTGATCCATGCTAGTAGTGGGTTAGGGTTGTTGCGGTTGGAAACCAGTGCCAAGATGCTTGAAACGGTTTTGAAGCTGCGATCGCTATGCCTTGCCAATAAAGGTTTCCTCACCATCCTGGAAGCACCAATCACGCTCAAGCAACAGCTGGATGTGTGGGGTTACACCGGCAATGCTTTGAATATTATGCGTCGAATTAAACAGCAATTTGACCCGGAAAATCTTTTGAGTCCTGATCGGTTTGTCGGTGGGATTTGATCAACGAACCGCTCGCCTCCACTTACCTAACACAGAGAAAGAGAATTGAGAGAAAATGCAAACAGAAACTCCTTTAAATAACCCTGCTGGCTCAACCCCGGCTACATTAAGCAATTTGAGTGGCTTTGATGCCCAGCATCCCCCTGAGCCAAAGCTGATTGATTCCTGCGTTCATTGTGGGTTTTGCCTCTCCACCTGTCCCAGTTATCGAGTGCTTGGCAAGGAGATGGATTCGCCTAGGGGGCGGATTTATCTGATGGATGCCATCAACGAGGGTGAGATTCCCTTGAACACCGCCACTGTGGAGCATTTTGATACTTGCCTGGGGTGTCTCGCCTGTGTCACCACTTGTCCCTCTGGTGTGCAGTATGACAAGTTGATTTCTGCTACCCGTCCTCAAATTGAGCGGAATTACCGGCGCAGTCTACCAGATAAGCTTTATAGACAACTCATCTTTTCCCTGTTTCCCTATCCCAATCGGTTGCGGATTTTGCTAGCTCCCTTGCTGGTGTATCAGAAATTGGGCTTACAAAAACTCGTCCGTGCCACTGGGCTACTCAAGCGCATCTCTCCCCGCTTGGCGGCAATGGAATCAAATCTACCGACACTCTGTCTGGATGCCTTCCGGGACACCCTACCTGAAGTCATCCCAGCTCAGGGAGAGAAACGCTACCGGGTTGGGATGATTTTGGGCTGTGTGCAACGCTTGTTCTTCTCAAGTGTGAACGCAGCCACTGTGCGCGTCTTAACCGCGAATGGCTGTGAAGTTGTTATCCCCAAAACTCAGGGCTGTTGTGCCGCGCTGCCCCATCACCAAGGACAGGAAGAACAAGCCAAAGCGATCGCTCGTCAGATGATTGATAGCTTTGAAGGCACTGGGGTAGACGCTGTGATCATCAATGCAGCTGGCTGTGGTCATACTTTGAAGGAATACGGACACCTGCTGCAAGATGACCCAGAGTATAAGGAAAAAGCAAAGGAATTTGCAGGTTTGGTGAAAGACGCTCAAGAGTTTCTTGCCTACTCTGGGTTAACAGCAAAACTCTCGCCCCTTTCTGAGCAACAGCTGACTCTAGTTTATCAAGATGCTTGTCATTTATTGCACGGGCAAAAGATTAGTGTGCAACCGCGCCAGTTGTTGCGGCAAATTCCCGGAGTCAAGCTGCGCGAACCAATCGATGCGGCTCTATGTTGTGGCAGTGCGGGGGTTTATAATATGCTGCAACCAGAAGTAGCAGATGAATTGGGTCAGCAAAAAGTTCAGAATTTACTTAATACGGGTGCTGAATTGATTGCTTCTGCCAATCCTGGTTGTACTTTGCAAATCACCAAGCATTTGCAGTTACAGGGTAAAAAAATTCCCGTTATCCATCCGATGGAATTGTTGGATTACTCAATTAGGGGGGTAAAGCTCGGCGCATATTGAAATACGTCAGCACCGCCATACTGATTGATGAGCACAGCTTTGGGCCGACTTATTCACCTTGTTTTGGAGTTTGGAGTACTGACCTGAACACACCTGGGAGTAAACAGGAAAGTTTGTTCGCCAATCCGTTCTGTATGACCATCGACAGCATAGGTGCCGCCAGAGACAAAATCTGCTGCCCGCTGCGCCTGGTTGGGATCTAAAGCGCTCAGCTTCAAAATCACCATCTTCGATTCCCGCAGGGCTTGAATCGCGTGGGATGCTTCTTCGAAGGAGCGCGGTTCTATAACTACGATTTCAGGAATGCTGCTGGCAGCTCCAGGCAGATTCAGCAGATTGTCTTTGTACACCTTGCCAGTCCTTTTGTCAAATTCATCCTCAGAATCCACAATGTCGTTGAGATCGACCCCATCGCTGAACCTAACTTTTCCAGGTAAGTCTCAAACCTCCATCTAGGAAAATTTTCAACCAAGCACATCTTATCAAAATTTCATCACAGAATGGATGAAACTCAATTATTTTGATATAATGCCAGTCAATTCAGGCAGATATTGCGATTGTTGATATTTCGATAACTTACCCGAAGCGTTGGGCGTCACTAGTGGTACTAGTTTAAGGAAATATAAAAAAGAATCCAGATTGATTGCTCGACTGGATTCTTTTCGTTGTAAGTTTCAACAGCAGCTACCAGGACGTCTGGGTTTTATGCTGCTGCATCGTCTTGGTTTAGCTGGCGCTCAATAGTGTCGATCGCCGCCCTGACTCCCGCCAATCTGGTCTCTAAATCGTCCCGCATCCACTTGAGGAACTTAAGCCTGCGTTCCTGATAGGTTTTACGAGAGACAGGCTCAGCGCCCCAGCAAGCGTTACCCCAATAAGGAAACATAGTTTACCCTCATAAAGTATTCTTACTTCCATCTTCGCCAAAATTCCTAGAACTGGCTCTACAAGAAAAGTAGCGATTACCGTAGTATTCCATGACTACCTGGCGGCACAACAGTTTTACAAAAAGGCTGGGTACGAGGAGCACGAGCGCTACCTGGCAAAAAAGGACTCGTGGTGATTGTATAATCTCTATCGAGAGGAAAACTCTCTGAGGCCAACAAGACACATCCACCCAGAATATTTATATTGTGGACCGGGGTACTGGTAAGTTTCTGGACAATACGGCCATCGATTTGGCAATTGGTTCACAGCGTCGAGCCGAACTAGAGGCAGCCCGGAAGGATTTACACTCGTTGAACGTGAGTTTAGAGTCAAAGCTAGAAGCCAGTCTGGAATTTGTTCGGGGCCGAGATGCCAATGATCTGGAGTGTGAGTTTCAGTCCTGATGGTAAAATACTGGCCTCCGCCAGTGCTGACAACACAGTAAGACTCTGGAGCCTCAATGGCATAGAGTATCATAAATCTTCATTCAAGATATAGCTTAATATAGTCAGGTCTACTCAGATTGACTCTGGCATGAAACTCGCAGACTACGCTGAATATTTAGGTATTTCTTACCAAACCGCTTGGAGGCATTTCAAAGCTGGCATTATTCCATATCCTACTCACCAACTAGATTCTGGCACGATTATTGTTGACTATGACCCAAAAGTTTCTTCAACTACGGTCAACAAGTGTGCAATTTATACTCTTAGTATCAAGCGCCGAAAACAAAGACAACCTAGAGCGTCAAGCCGAAAGATTAACTAATTATGCGATTGCCAAAGGCTACATAGTTCAGCACCGCCGTGAAAGAAGTGGGGAGTGGACTGAATGATAACCGTCGAAAGCTTGAAAAGCTTCTGAAACAAGACGACTATCAGTTTTTAGTTGTTGAACATAAAGACCGTCTAGGTCGGTTCGGAACACACTACATAGACGTTCTCCTGGCTCGTTGTGGGGTGACGCTAGAGATTGTCAATTTGGCGGATAATGACCGCGATGAATTAATGACTGACTTAGTTGCAATTATTACTTCGTTTGCGGCTAGGCTTTACGGTCAACGTAGGGCAAAGCGTAAAACCGAGAAAATTATTGAAGCTTTACAAAACACACAGGATTTAGAATCTAGTCAAATCTAGTCACGTATGTTAGGCTGGAGACACAACTACAAGATAATTTTAATGTGTATCAAGTCGAACAGCATTACGTCATGTCAAATCATGCGTGGTGGAAATACTGTAACTCAATCTGCTTTGCCTCCAAAAATCTCTACAACACTGCTCAATACAGTCAACGACAGAGTTACAAATTTGGACACGGGGTTATGTCTCAAGCAGTCTTGGATAAACTGTTTAAAAACTCAGAGCATTACAAAGCACTTCCAGCTAAGGTAGCTCAGTTGGTACTAAAACAAAACTCGGATACTTGGTCATCCTACTTTTGTGCAATGAATGCTTGGAAGAAAGATTCTTCTAAGTTTACTGGATCGCCAAAACAACCGGGTTACATTGCTCCAGGCGAAAACGGTCGTAATTTGGGTTTTGTTCAATAAGCAGGCGGTCGGAAAACGAGAATTCAGGCAGGGATTTATTGTTCCTTCAATGTCGCCCATTCGAATTCCAGTTAAACCTGGTAAAAAATTCGAGGAAATGGTTGAAGTTCGCATTGTTCCTAAGATAGGGGCATTTGTGATTGAAGTGGTTTACCAAATTGCAGAACAATCAGAATTCTTCTGTTCTCTGAATCCTAGCCTATCTGCTGCAATTGACATTGGCCTAGACAACCTGGCAACCATCACCTTCAATGATCCAACCATTCAACCAATCGCAGTTAACGGAAAACCTCTGAAATCCGTAAATCAGTGGATGAACAAAGAAGTAGCGCGTTTACGTAGTCAGCTTGGATTTGGCACGTCGCGTCGAATTCAGAACGTATACCAAAACCGTAACAACTTTGTTCATACCTACTTGCACGCCTGCACTCGCTTGATTGTTAATGAATTTTTAGCTCTTGGTGTAACCAAAATTGCAATTGGAAAGAATGAGCAATGGAAAAATAAAATAAATATTGGCAGACAAAATAACCAATCTTTTGTTCAAGTTCCGCACGCTAAATTTATTGAGAGCCTGACTTTAAAGCTTGAAGCAGTCGGCATCAAGGTAACGGTGGGGGAAGAATCCTATACTAGCAGGGCTTCCTTTCTGAATTGGGACAATATCCCAACCTATACACCGAACAGCAATAAATCCCACTTCTTCAGTGGCAAGCGTGTCAAAACCAAGGAATACCGAACCAAGAAAGGTTTAAAAATTCATGCCGATGTGAACGGTTCGTTCAATATTGGCAGAAAAGTAATTCCCAACTGCTTTGATTGTCTTAAATCAATTGTAGAGCGGAATAGAGGTTGTGTGGTAGCACATCCTAGACGGATCAGCCCGAAAATCACTCATCGTAATTTGAGTCTCGTCGTGGAATTGCCGTTCAAAATGGCCTTAGCTCATATTTGGTGTGGAACGCCTATATCTGACTATGCGAAAGGCAACTATTTGGATTTAGATGCTCTATTGGTGCTGGTGCGCGGTTGCAATTGGTTACATGACTATCTCAACCGCCACCCTAATGTTAGTGAGAGCGATCGCCATATCTGTGCTCGGATTGGAACAAGAGAAGTAGGTGCCAGAATGAGCAATTGAATTAGTTAGCAAACGGTTGATCGCTATGATCAGCTACCGCCGTGAGACACATTCGATCCGAAAGAGCGGTTTTTGGCTCGGTAGAATACCTGAGAGCAGGGGTACAATGAGGCTATTTTTTGGAGCGGACTGTTGAACAGCTCAGGCAAGCTCTCAGAGAGAAAGAGCAGGCACTGCATCAAGAACAGCAGGAACGCAAGCGAGCAAAAATTGCTGAGATTGAAGCGCTCAATTCCTTATCTCAAGCCCTGCTTTTATCACACGAGCAGTTGGGGCCATTGGTAGCTAGCGTCAAGGCAGGCAGAAAATTACAGGAGACAGAAGTGCCATCCGAGAGCAAGACTCGGACATTGTGCAGACTATGGCAGACACTCTACTCTATGCAAGAGTGTAATCGCTTTGAGGGGCATGGCAATTGGGTCAATAGCGCCAGCTTCAGTCCGGATGGTCAGATACTTGCCTCGGCTAGCGATGACTGCACAGTCAAACTTTGGCATCTGGATGGCACAGAAGTGCAAACCTTTGAGGAGCATAGCGATTCGGTCAATAGCGTCAGCTTCAGTCCGAATGGTCAGTCACTTGCCTCGGCTAGCGCTGACTGTACAGTGAAACTTTGGCGTCTGGATGGCACAGAAGTGCAAACCTTTGAGGGGCATTGGTATTGGGTCTATAGCGTTAGCTTCAGTCCGGATGGTCAAATACTTGCCTCGGCTAGCGATGACGGCACAGTCAAACTCTGGAATTTGGATCTAGAGTATTTACTGATGCGCGGTTGCGATTGGCTGCGGAATTATCTGAAGACAAACCCGAATGTGAGCCAGAGCGATCGCTATCTCTGCGATCATATTTGGACTCAGAAGTAGTTGCTGGGGCGATCACTCTGGCAAAAACTAGATTGCGATCGCTATTGGTCCGGATCAATGCCCAACTCACGCAGTTTCGCTGAGAGTCGTTCCGCTTGTTCTCTCGCTTCTGCGGCTTCTTGCTCGGCTGCTATTGCTCTTTGCTCAGATGCTGTCACCTGCACTCTCGCTTCTACTGCTTGCTGCTCGGCTGCTGCCGCTTGTTCGCTGGGGGTGGGAATCAAGTCTCCCTCGGCAGTCAGCCACCTTAACCACAGACGGTTGATATTTTGATAGCCACCCTGCCACAAGCCTAAACTTAGTCCTAGCCTGGGAATGGGCAAGCGATTTTCAGTCAGTGCTACGGGTTCGTATTGACCGCCTACAAGGCAAAATGCTTGGATCTGATCTGTGTAGCGGCTAAACACAATGTAGTAGGGAACTCGCAGAATCTGTTCGTAGACTTGCCACTTGGGTGGTGGATCTCCTGGAGAAGACATGGTCTGACCCAAATCCTCTGCTTCCGTGCCTGGAGAGAGTAACTCAACAACGACATAATGGGCTAACCTGCTCTTGCCAGATGACATAGCTTAAGCGGAGGTTGTCCCCGTCATAGAGTCGGGGAATACCCACGACAGCAAACCAATCGGGGCGTTTGTACCACCTTGGATGCCTGACATCGTAGTAGAGGTTGAGGTCACTAGCAGTGAAAACCATCTCTGGGTTCGAGTCAGGAGGCTGAAAGGTTTCTCTCAGCAGTTGCGCTTGATACAAGTGAAACTCATCCGGCAAGCCTGATTCCTCTAGGTCTTCACTAGGGAGATCGTACATTGTCGGCAACGTCAGCCGAGGGGAAAGGGGCGGGTCAGATTGGGGAGGAAGGCGAGTCGGGATCACGATTAACACTTAGCTAGCCGAATTACAGTAGAACTGGGATATTTGCCTTTTGACGCTGACTGGTCGCAACTAGCCACTTGCCGACCGAGGGTGCTAAAGTCAAGCCACGACGTACTGGTCGAACTGCACCGTTATCTGCGATCGCCAGATTGTAGCGTGACAGAACAGTCGCTAGTACCAGTTTCATTTCAAGCATCGCAAAGGCCATCCCAATACAGCGACGGTTGCTGCCTCCAAAAGGCAAATACTCATAAGGAGAAAATTGACGTTCCAGAAAGCGCTCTGGCTTAAAACGCTTCGGCTCTGGGTATAGATCTTCTCGATGGTGGGTCAAGTAAATACAGGGAACAAGCCACGTCTCTGCCTCAAACTGGTAGCCCATTAGTTGGCGCGGTGATTTCACAATCCGAGGTAAGGCAAGCATAGCAATTGGATAAATGCGAAGCGTTTCTTGGCATACAGCACTGAGATAGGGCAGTTTGGCAATCGCA
The DNA here is from genome assembly GCA_964250845.1 of uncultured bacterium. GTDB lineage: Bacteria > Cyanobacteriota > Cyanobacteriia > Cyanobacteriales > Chroococcidiopsidaceae > CAXUIG01. The sequence goes on from CAXUIG010000070.1 coordinate 17,594, forward strand.
CTCAAGTCTGCCTGATCAACGACTGTATCTAGCTCCTTGAGCAACCTATCATGTACCTCCGGTAAATGGTGAATCCAGTACAACGCCCATGATAGAGCCGAAGCTGTAGTTTCATGACCAGCGACAAGGAGTGTCATCAACTGATCACGTAACTCTGCATCCGTCATCGGCTGATCATTTTCATCACGAGCCGACATCAGCAAGGCGAGGATATCGCCACGAGATAAGTCGGCTTGCTCTCGACGCTCCTGAATCTCGGCGTTGATGAGTTGGTCAATTTGCTGCTTTTGACGCAGGAAGCGTCCCCAAGGACTCCACGGTCCCAAATCTCTTTGGAGTGATTTAAAAAAGAGCAAGCTAGAACGCAAGGGAGAGCCAGTAACATCCAGCACTGAACGCAGGAGTTGCTTCAATTGTTCGCAACGCTGTCCCTCATTCAGACCGAACACAGCTTGTAAAATTACCCGCAGGGATATTTCTTGCATGGACGAACGGACTGAAAAGGGTTCGCTGATAGCCCACTGGCTAATTACTTGCTCGCTAATATCACAAATTAGCTTACCGTAGGATCTCATGCGATCGCCATGAAAGGGGGGTGTCAACAGGCGTCGCTGGCTCTGGTGGCGATCGCCGTCCATTAACATCATCGATTTCTCCCCCAGCAAAGGTCGCAAAATCCCATTCGCCCTGCCGACTTCAAACTGCTCTGGATTGGCCGTAAAAATCTCTTGAATTGACTGTGGGTTGCTCAATATCACCAGGGGGGACAAGCCGCTCAACCGTAAAGTGAAGCAGTCACCATACCGCTGGGCAGATGTTTCCAGCAATTCCAAAGGGCTTGCAATCCACTGGAGCAACTGTAGAAAGGGTGGAGTTTGTGGACCAGTCGGCAGTTTCATGGCTACTTCTCCTATTGGGGATCACACAACTAAGATAGCAGAGCCACAAGTGAGCAGGCAGCTTCTTGCAATCAGCCAGATAACTCGGGACAATTATAGTTGCTTCCACCAACAATTTGCAGCCAAACTAATTGCTAATTATAAATGGCGCTGCCCATTCTTCACCCGAAGTCTACCTGTGTAACCGCGACTCAAGTCGCCCGAATCGTATTTATCTCCCCTCGCGATCGCTGCGGGGCTTCCAGACTTCCCGTCCTTTTTTGTAAAAAGTTCTAACCACTTTGGGTAAGGGTTGAACGAAGATATCATAAATTATGACTTTTAAAAATTGAAACTTGTGTGAAGAATCTGTTCTCTTTATGTCCTAAAGCTCTGTAAGCTATAATATTGTAATTATTTCAGCTAGCTTGTAAAACCTCAATGTATTAACTAAAACATTCTTTGGCTCAGTCCAAAGAAGGATGAATCTAATTATAATATTTGCAAATATGATTAAAAATTATGACGAATCAATATGGTGTGAGCTAAGAATAGCAGGTAAATACTTTTTTCAGGTCTTGCATTCTAGATAGCTATATAGCTATTAAAATATAAAGGCAGGTTTTATTGACTCTTTGGGTTGGCAGAGTGCAAGAAATATCTTGCCTTGGATATAGGCGATCGCTTCGCAGAGGCTTTCGGCGTATGCAAACACGTCTGCCAGGTGAGCTGGTACATACTCTGCTGGGGCAAATTATTTGTCTTGAACTCAAAGGCAAATGCTAGACCAGAGACGTATTTGGATCTAGGTGCCAAGGAAAGCTCGAAGCGGCTTGTTAAGTGTTGGAGTACATAGACAAGACATTCGCAGTTGCGCTGCCAATGCAGTAACCAGTTACCGGGTTTCTACTTATTGGTATGGCATTAATGGTGGGTGGAGAGCGCTACTAGGGGGTAGGCAATCCCAAAAGGTAGGAAAAATGCAAATCAAAATCGGACAAGGCAGTAACCAATGAACGACACCAAGAACAGCTACCCCGAAGTCGAACACAGTACAGAGACGGCTTGCAGTAGCGCCGGGAGTGATCTATTGGACGATATCGGCAATGGCATGTCACGGCAAATGAGTGAAGCGAAGCTATTGGCGCTAGCCGAATCGCCATCAAGGTACTCGACGACACCTTGGCGGTCCCACAACAAGGACTCTGAAACACTCATTGCCGACTTTTCAGATACCCCTGATCTAGTCTGCCTGTCCCATTTGCGGTGGAATTTCGTCTACCAAAGACCTCAACATCTCATGAGCCGCTGTGCCCAGGAGCGGCGTGTGTTCTTGATCGAGGAGCCAATTTTCGGCCCTAATCCTTCAGCGCGACTTGATGTCAGCAGGGGGGAATGTGGAGTCTGGGTTGTGGTTCCACACCTGCCGGAGGGATTGAGTGAGTCGGAGGCTTGGGCAGCTCAACAGGTGCTGATAGATGGCCTGTTCGCTCAAGCGCAGATTCGCCAGTACATTCTCTGGTATTATACACCAATGGCGATGGCATTCACACGCCACTTGGAGCCGGTAGTGGTTGTCTACGACTGCATGGATGAGCTGTCCCTGTTCGAAGCAGCGCCGCGCGCTCTCAAAGAGCTTGAAGCCGAACTCTTCAGTTGTGCGGACTTGGTGTTTACAGGCGGACAGAGCCTTTACGAGAGCAAGGTAAACCAGCACTCTAACGTTTACGCATTTCCAAGTAGTGTAGATGTGGCACACTTCGCTCAGGCGCGGAACTTCACGCCCGATCCAGCAGACCAGGTAAACATCCCCCATCCCCGCCTTGGATTCTTTGGGGTGATAGACGAACGGATGGATCTCGAGTTGCTCAGTGGCATTGCCGAAGCACGACCCGACTGGCAACTAGTCATCATCGGACCAGTTGTCAAAATCGACCCAGCAGTTCTGCCGCGTCAGCAGAATATTCATTACGTGGGGGGCAAAACGTATAAAGAACTGCCCGCGTATATCGCCGGGTGGGAGGTGGCGTTGCTGCCGTTTGCACGCAACGACTCAACACGCTTTATTAGCCCCACAAAAACCCCGGAGTACCTCGCCGCAGGGAAGCCGGTTGTGTCTACCTCAATCCGTGACGTTGTCCGTCCCTACGGGCAGTCAGGCTTGGTTCGGATCGCAGATACAGTCCCAGAGTTCGTCGCTGCGGTAGACGCGGCCATGAATGAAAATCCCGATGAATCTGGGTGGCTGTGTCAAGTTGATGCCTTCCTCACACAGACTTCTTGGGATCGCACCTGGGCACAGATGATGCAACTGGTGGAGTCGGTCATCGGTGTCAGACAGCCAGCTCACACAGTTGTCACAGGAACACGGTGATGAGCTCACAGTTACTGCCCCTTGAATTATGGGCTGGAGTTGAATGTACGGTTAACCGTGTGGGCGACGAGTATTTTGACCAGCTGGAGCGAAATGGTCACGCGACGCGCCCGGATGACCTCGATCTATTCGCAGATTTAGGCGTGCGCACCATGCGCTACCCCGTGCTGTGGGAGCGCACCGCACCCAAAAAATTGGAAGACGCCGACTGGTCATGGGCTGCGGAGCGTCTGGGGCGGATGCGTACACTTGGCATCCGCCCAATCATCGGCTTGGTTCACCACGGTAGTGGCCCACGCCATACCAGCCTCGTCGATCCGGCCTTCGCGGAGGGGCTGGCTTTGTTCGCCCAAGCATTTGCCGAGCGCTATCCATGGGTGGAGAGTTACACACCCGTCAACGAACCAATGACTACGGGGCGCTTTAGCGGATTATACGGTCACTGGTACCCCCATGGCTGTGACGGGCTGACTTTTGCGCGTGCATTGTTGACACAGTGCCGCGCCATTGGACTCTCGATGCAGAAGATCCGCTGTATAAACCCCGCCGCGCAACTTGTGCAAACTGAGGATTTGGGTAAGATTTTCAGCACGCCGCTACTAGCATACCAAGCAGAGTTTGAAAACGAACGCCGCTGGTTGAGTTTTGATTTGCTGTGCGGTCGCGTCAACCGGGAGCACCCAATGTGGGACTACCTACGCTGGCTCGGTATCGGTGAGGCTGAACTAGAGGTGTTTCTGGAAAATCCCTGTCCGCCAGATATAATCGGGATTAACCATTACCTGACTAGCGATCGCTTCCTGGATGAGCGCCGAGAACGCTACCCATCCTTCTGTCATGGGGGAAACGGGCAGCACGAGTACGCAGACGTAGAGGCGGTGCGCGTCTGCGCTGAAGGGCCAGCTGGACCACAGGCGCTGATCCGAGAGGCGTGGTCACGCTATGGGCTGGCGATCGCGGTGACTGAGGTGCACCTGGGCTGCAGCCGCGAGGAGCAGCTGCGCTGGCTGAAAGAAGTTTGGGATGCAGCGCAGGGTCGGCGGCGCGAGGGCGTGGACGTTCGTGCCGTCACAGCCTGGTCTCTTCTCGGCGCATACGACTGGAATACTCTGGTGACTCGTGCCGAAGGCCACTACGAGCCGGGCGTATTCGACTTGCGTGCGCCCCGTCCGCGACCGACGGCGCTGGCCCGGATGATAAGCTCTCTGGCGCGCGAGGGGATATATGACCACCCTGTCCTCCATGTGCCAGGGTGGTGGCGTCGGCCCGACAGGCTGCTCTATCAGCCAGTATCTTCTTCACCGGACGCAATAGACCCAGCGGTGCGAGAACTCGACATCAGGGTCGGGGCGACACGCCCACTCCTGATCGCCGGAGCGACAGGGACACTCGGCAGCGCTTTCGCCCGAGCGTGCGACGTTAGGGGCATCTCCTACCGCCTGATGACACGCAAACAGATGGACATTGCTGAAAGAGCGTCTGTTGAGCGGGCATTGACCGAGTTAAAGCCGTGGGCGGTTGTGAACGCTGCTGGGTACGTTCGCGTGGACGATGCGGAGCGCGAAGTAGATGCCTGCCTGCGCGAGAATGCGGATGGCCCTGCAATCTTAGCCGAGAGCTGCCAGAGGCAGGGAGTGTTGCTACTCTCCTTCTCCTCGGATCTCGTATTTGATGGCACCTCACTCGAACCGTACATCGAGAGCGATGCCGTCGCGCCCCTGAACGTGTATGGGCGCAGCAAAGCCGAAGCGGAGATTAGGGTATTGTCAGCCTGTCCCGAATCGCTTGTAATCCGCACCAGCGCGTTCTTTGGTCCGTGGGACGAGTACAACTTCCTCACCGTGGCGCTACGCACGCTGGCTGCGGGGCATTCCTTCGTTGCTGCTATGGACGCGGTCGTCTCGCCGACCTATGTCCCGGATCTTGTGCATGCCTGTCTCGATCTGTTAATTGACAGCGAGTGCGGCCTATGGCACCTCGCTAATCCTGGTGCGATCACCTGGGCCGATTTCGCCCGGAAAGCCGCAAAGCTTGCTGGCCTCGACGCGACACGCATTCACCCAGTCTCTACGCAAGCTCTGGGTTTGGCAGCGCCGCGCCCAACCTACAGCGTTCTCGGCAGCGAGCGGGGCGTGCTGCTCCCGTCGCTTGAACATGCGATCGCCCGCTACCTCCATGAGCGGCAGACAACGACGTAATTACTACTGCCGCGTCGGCACAAACAGCCAAGTCTTTGTCGAGTCGCTCCACCACGAAGGTGAGGCTAACTTACCTCAGGGACCAGCATGCGTCCTCCGGGGCCGTGAGCCCGCCTGTAGCGTTCAAGCACGTTCTGGGCGATCGCCTTAGCTTGACCAGAAGCGACTAGAGCCACGCAGGCACCCCCGAAACCGGCACCAGTAAGGCGAGCTCCGAAAACTCCGGGGGTTTCCTGCAGCATCGCCACCAGCATATCCAGCGCTGGCACGGAAACTTCGTAATCGTCGCGCAGGCTGATGTGGGAAGTGTTCATCAGTTCGCCGAAGCGCGGTGCCGACACACCTTGCAACACCTCTAGCACTCGGTTGTCCTCGGTGATCACATGACGAGCGCGACGTCGAAGTGGTTCGGGTAAAGCTTCTACTGCCTGAGGAGCAGTGATATCTCTCAGAGACTTGACTCCAAGTTGCCTCGCCGCCTCCTCGCACTCGGCACGACGTTGGTTGTACCCGCTCCCTGCCAGAGTGCGAGGGACGCCGCTATCGATCACCAGGAGTTCTGCTCCGCTCGGGAAAGGCATCACCCGACGTTCAAGCGTGCGAGTGTCGAGGAACAACATGTGCTCAGTGTCGGCTAGGCTTGAGGCCATCTGATCCATGATGCCGCATTGCACGCCAGCATACTGGATTTCCGCCTGCTGTGCCAGTTGCGCGATGCGCACATCATCAATCCGCAGCCTCAGCAAAGCTCTAAGCCCCCGAAGGGTGGCGACTTCCAGTGCGGCACTGCTGGACAGACCAGAGCCGATCGGAACTGAGGAAGTGACGTGGAGATTGACGGGCGGTATGGTGTTCCCTTCCTGCTCTAAAAGCCGAATACACCCGAAGATGTAGCTCGCGAACCCTTTTGGAGTGGGATCATTATCGCAAATGCTCACCTGTTCGTCAAGCTCTTGGGAGTAAAAGTGGTGCTGTGCATTGGGGCTGAGACCCAGATGTACCGTAGTACTTTGGGGAATAGCAGTCGGGAGCACAAATCCATCGTTGTAGTCAGTGTGCTCGCCGAGTAGATTCACCCGCCCCGGAGCGCTAGCGAGGCTGTCAGGGTCTGCACCAAATATCTGCTGGAAGTCCATCAATACAAATTCACCTTTACGGTTTGTAGCTCTTTTGCCTTCTGTTCTGGAAGGGCGTCGTTGGCAAACATGCCCGCTGCCAGTTCGGTTCCCGCTAGGTACTTGAGCCGATCGCGGGTCCGGTACGGCGGATAAAACTCTGCATGCAGGTGTGATTCTGGATGCTTCTGACCGTCAGTAGGTGCCTGGAACCAAGCCATCAAATAAGGGAAGGGGCGGTTCCACAAATTGTCGTACTTGAGGGTGACGGTCTTTAACGCTCTGGCAAGCCCCTGCCGCTGTTCTGGGGTGAGGTCCATGAACGTGGCAACCGGCTGGAGCGGGGCAATCCAGACCTCGTAGGGGTAGCGCGCGCACACCGGCACGAAGGCGATCGCCTGCTCATCCTGATAAATTATCCGCTGGTTGTCGTCGATTTCCCGTTGAATCAGGTCTAGCAGCAAACCCCGCTGATGTGCTTTGTAATACGCCTGCTCGCACTCCCCCATCCGTGCCGGGACAGGCGGTACAAACGGATATGCGTAGATCTGACCATGGGGGTGGTGTAAGGTTACCCCCACCTCCACGCCGCGGTTTTCGAACGGCAGCACATATTGGATCTGCGGATGCGCTCCTAGGACGCGGGTGCGAGCGGCCCACACTTGTAAGAGCAGATCGAGGTGATCGAGATCCAGCGAGCCTAGGGATGCCTCCGGGTCCTGGGTAAATACCACTACCTCGCACGTACCGTTGGCGGGGAGGGTCTCAACGATACACGCTGGCGCGTCATGGGCAGCCAGGGTCATCGAGGGAAAGCGGTTGTCGAAGACCGCCACGTCATATCGCCCTTGGGGGAGCTCGGTCGGAAACTGGGTATCTTTGGTGGGGGCCAGCGGATTGTATTCAGGGGGCGGCATGAAGGTGCGCCCCTGACGGTGGCTGGCGTAAGCTACCCATTCGCCCCGCAACGGATGCCAACGCAGGTGTGGATTTGCCTGAATTGGCTCATTACCGGGGCTAGGGGCAGAAAGAACCTCCACAATTGGGTACCGGCTGTATAAAGTTAGCTTTCGACCATCCGGCTTCAATAGCTTCTGGGCGTACATCTTTCTCCTCAACACCCCTACCGAGGGTTGCCGCTGCGATCGCCTCAAGCGGGAGCTTCGGCGTGCGGTCGGCATACAGGAGGCCGTTGGCTTCCTGGAAGGTATCGGTAAACTGAGTGTAACAAAATCCGCTGAACATTTCTATTCTATGCACTGCGTTGAGCAGCGCGGCGTACCTTATTTGCAGCTCGGAGATATTCGAGCACCTTACATATCCCCAGGCTTTGTCGGCATCAGGTTGATCCTGAATGGCGTAGGCGATGCCGCCGAACTCGCTCAGCATCACCGGCTGCCCCTGATGGGGATAGCCGTCGAGCGTGAGGACACGCCCTCCCGGACGCTGGTGGTCAAACAGGTCTGATAGCTTAACCTCAGGCCCATAGCGCTTTGTCAACTGCTCTGGGTTATTGTCGTAGTCATGGATAGCGAGGATGTCGGTCGTTGTACTCTCCCAGCCGTCGTTGCCGATCACCAGGCGAGTAGGGTCGAGGGTCTTGGTTAAGTGATAGAGCGCCTGGACGTAGTTCCGGTGAGCCTCCGTCGCGGTCAAATCAGGAACTCCCCAGGATTCATTGAACGGCACCCACACGACGATGCACGGGTGGCTGGAATCCCGATTGATTACCTCAGTCCACTCCCGGGTAATTCGCTCCACCGCTTTGGGAGTGAATCGATACGCGCTTGGCATCTCCTCCCATACCATCAATCCGAGAACATCTGCCCAATACAAGAAACGGGGGTCTTCGATCTTCTGGTGCTTGCGCACCCCGTTGAACCCCATTCTCTTGGCCAACTCTACATCGCGCCGCAACGCCTGATCTGACGGCGCAGTCATCAGCGTATCCGGCCAGTAGCCCTGGTCCAGAACCAGCCGCAAATAGTAGGGGTGCCCGTTGAGCATGAAGCGATCGCGCTGAACCCCTACGGTTCGCATCGCGGTATAGGATTTTACCTCATCGAGCAGCTTGTCCTGATGCCACAGCTGAATTTCGGCGTGGATCAGCGTCGGCTTCTCGGGACTCCAAAGCAATTCGTTGCGGTAGTCGTCGATGCCGGGGTCGGAAAGGGCGATGCGCCGGTGAACTTCTCCGTTGAGCACTTCGTAGCAATCGTTTACCAGTAGCTGGTTGCCAGCGGTCAGCTTCACCTTCAATTCGGCATGGATCAAAAGCAGGTAACACTTTGAGAACAGCCGTTGGGGAAAGG
>CAXUIG010000071.1:0-26466 GCA_964250845.1 uncultured bacterium
ACTGACTTCATTGCCACACGCGGCACTGACGAACTCGCCAAAGCCGCAAATCGGTTTGACTTTATCATCTCAACTGTCTCAGCAGACGTGGACTGGAATCAGTATATTGCAGCTCTTGCCCCCGAAGGTAGGCTATGTATTGTGGGTATACCTGAAAGCGAATTGAAACTAACTCCATTTCCAATTATTCACGAGCAGCGATCAGTCAGTGGTGGTCGTGCAGGTGCGCCTAGCGACACGGTAGCCATGTTGGAGTTCTGCGCTAAACATGGGGTCGCACCGATGTGCGAGCAGTTTGACATGAAAAATGTAAATCAAGCTGTTGAGCGCGTTCGTAGCGGTAAAGTGCGTTATCGTGCCGTTTTAGCACGTTAAACAATTGTAGGGGCGGGTTCGGCGATGGGAAACCCGCCCTTAGAATGTTCCGAAAAATAAAGTCCCGCCCGCACTTCTGCCTCAAGAGACTCTCTTGAGTGGAACGGGCGATGTGTCGCCCATGCAACAAATCCAATTCCACTCAATTCAAGCGATCGCCAACTAAGCGTACCTTGGCAAAATCTTTACTTTGTAAACTAGGATCAATCGTCAATATAGAGTTAGTCCTAATTAAAAGCTAACGCCATGAAACACGCCGTCACCATTCTAGGAGTAGCTACTCTACTTGCTGGAGTGACTCCTGCTGTTTATGCTCAGCCAACACAACCACTCTTAATCCAGGGTCAGACGTATGAATTATCTCAACAGGGAGAGAGCAAGCTTAGGAGCGGAGACTACCAAGGAGCCCTTAAGACTTACAACCAAATTTTACAGATGAATCCTAATGATGACAGTGCCTATGTTAATCGGGGGACTGCTCGCTTTGAGCTGGGAGACAAGCATGGAGCGATGGATGACTTTACCCAGGCGGTTGAGCTGAATCCCAAAAACGCCGAGGCTTACCGCCAAAGAGGTGGTTTATACCTGATTATGGGAAATAAGAAGAAATCGAGGCAGGATTTCCAGCAATTAGCCAAGCTCTCTCGTAACCAAGGCGGTGAGGCGAACTCCCAACCAGGTGGTGAGACGAACTCCAAACCAACGCAGAACCCCCTTAGGCAGCTTCAGCATTGATAAAAGGGGGAGAGGGGGAGAAAAAGTCCTTCAAGTGAACAGAACCGACGACTAACCCTCGCGGGTGTAGTCGCGGCTTCTTCCCTCATCCTTTTATTAGATCCAGGCCGCCGTTCTCGGTTAGTGTCAGGAACTTTTGCCTTTACACCACACAAAACCATTTCTGTATAGGAGTTGAAGCATTAAAAATTCTTCTAATCGCATTAAAGTTTTTACCTAGCAGATGCGTAAATAACAGTGTCTGTGCTAGAACCACCTAACTTTAAGTTTTCCAGGTTCAATGAGTCGTGCCAAAGGAACAAGCCGATGCCGTACCCATGTATTAATGATAACACAAGACTTGATTGAATCAAATTCTATTTGACCGATAGATCCTGTCCGCCGAAGCACCCCTACTAACCACGAAGCGTGGTGTAGTAGGGGGATGCGCGGCGGTTGAATGCTCAAAGAGCTAAACAGCAGGTGACATAAGACGTGAAGGTTCGTTTCTTGCTTGATGAAAATTTGTCACCCAGATTCAAGGTGGCTATCTTGCGCTTCAACCCGGCAATCGATGTCCTGCGCTTAGGCGATCCAGATACTCTGCCTTTAGGAACCATTGATCCAGAACTACTGCGTTACCTGGAACTATCACAACGGCTATTAGTAACAAATAATCGCACAAGGCAAGCCACAGCATCTGGAAGCACATTGGGCTGCCAGTGGGCATATTTGGGAACTGTTTTGGTTACGACATAAAGCAACGATAATCAGATGTGCAGAAGAACTCTATACGATTTGGGAAACGAGTGAGGCCCAAGAGTGGTTTGATGTGGTGGACTGGATTCCGTTTTAGAGGTCGTGAGCGGACCCGCTCCCAGACTTGACCAGAGCTAACTCTAACAATACAGTACTGCAATTGGAATAACTTTAGCAGTGCGGGGTTCTGATAGCAATGGAACACTGTAAGGATTCAGGTCTAAGATTGAGGCACAAGAGAGGGAGCAGATTGAGAGCTACCAGTTGAAGCTCTTAAAGCCTGTTCAAAAAAATGGTAGTCCTAAATATGTAGTGATAAACGTTTTAAACAGCTAAGGAGGCATTGTAGTGGTGGATGAAATACCAAATGGCTCCAAGGTGGTTTTCTAGCTTTTTGGAAAAAGAAAGAGTTTTCCTAACTAAACGAGAAATTCTTTGACGCATTGTATTGTTAAACCGTTCAATATGGTTAGTCTTACCACTGTCCTTGCCAACAGCTTTATGCCGATTGGTTGGGAATATTTCTTCGTAAGCAGTCCAAAAATCTGTATAATAAACGGCACATTGACGGTATACTGGGGGTAGAGACTCCCAGAATTTTTGAGCCGATTCTTTGCTACGATCGCCAATGTAAACTCCCACAATTTCCCTGGTTTCCTTATCTAGTGCTAACCAAATCCATTGCTTGTTATTTTTGTTACTTACAAATGACCAAGCTTCATCGCATTCAATAGTTAACTTCCCCTTGGGCTTTTCGGAAACCTCCACCTGTTGGGAAACTTCAGCATACTTAGTATTGACATATTTTTGTAACCATGGCTCCGATACACCAGTTACTCTGGCAATTCCAGAAGACAGGAATTTTTTCTAATAACAGCTTATCAATCAAATCTTTAGTGGATTGTGAGATGACTTTCTTTGTAGGATTTTCAACAAACTGGCATCTACAGTCTTGGCATTGATATTTTGACTTTTTGTTATGAATCTTACCATTTTTAACAGTGTGTTTTGAACCACAAGTAGGACAGGTAGGTTTGGAGTCTAACATAACTATTGAAAAGGTCGAGTCGGGTTGTCTTTGGCAATACCTTGAAAAATTAACACTTTTTGGCGCAGTGAAACATTAGAATATTTTATTTCCGTTATTATTTATCTAGAGATTTAAACATAATTAAATATGTTGCATCTATAAATCAGATTAGTTTTATTTAGTAATTCTAGCTTATCACTACATATTTAGGACTACCAAAAAAATCAATCACGGACCTTCCCTGGCGGCGACAAGGCAAGCACTACTGTCAACAAATTGGCAGTATGTTTAAACCGCTCCATTGAGCGAGAACCACCACGCTCCCTTACGCTTGGTTACAGCCAAGCGCAAAGATCGTTCTGCCAGATTGTTGTCAGGAGGCACTTCCGGGTGGTCAAGAAAGTACCACCATTGTTCAGCTTTGTCTTGCTCATAGCGTAAAAGGTTGACAGCACGGGCTCCAGCTTTACCAATCCACTGATTGAGAGTCAATTGCAACTTGGAGCCCAATTGATTCGCCCAATCGTTGTAACTAATCTCATCCCTAGTATCCTGCCATTGACGATAATTCTGAAAGGCTTGATCAATTAAGTTGATAAAGGCTTCGCCAATGGCTTCGTTATATAAACCTGGAAGTTTTATGAGCCTAAGAAAGTGACGCCGCAGATGCGCTTTCACATTTTTGCTGAGCGACAACGGGGTAGCCATTGTACACACTGTAATCATCACTACTGATTACTCCACCATATTCAGTCCCCAACTGGGCTTCTAATTCTGCACGTGAGCGGGTATCAGCAGCTCGAAACCAACAGAATTGGGGATGGGCAATTACCCACAACCATTCTTTTAATCCTTTAACTGACCAAGGAGTTTCATCTATATGTACGTTTGGTTGCTCTTTGTGCACCCAAACGCTCAACTCTAAAACCCTGGGCTCAATCGCTTGTTCCGCTCGTTCATTGGTTGCTACCAGGGTTCCTACTCCAATTTCTATCCGCCCCAGTTCCCAAAGCATAACTTGATTGTTTCACGCACGGGCAGATGCCCATAGTTTCCCATCCATCCCAGAAAGGCTTGTAGTCTCACTCCCAAGTCTTGCCCTGGTATCATAGCGCAGGCGACCAATCAGCACTTTGTATAACTCCACAATGCTGACACTGGCAGCTATGACGATGATACTCAACTATCAAGGGTTGGAGGCTCTGCTAGTTTCGCCACTTGCTGTTTCTCAACTTTGAGTGGTAAGGCTACAAATTCTGAATAACCGCACTCAAGACAAATTGCTGGGCGGAGAACTTCGTAACGGTCTACCCAACCAAATCCTTTTCGGGTCTTGACGGGATGTCCTGGCTGTCCTCCTGGTCGGCGCTTGGAACTGTTATCAATTGGTTCTGGTTCCGATTTCTTATTTTCTGGTTTCTTGAGCAGATCACTGGACGGAGGTTTCGATCAAGTCTGACTATTCTTATCTCTACTGACTTGGAGTCGCTGTATCTCTTGTCTCAGTTCAGAAATATTTTTCTGTAGCTCACAGATCAGAGTTGCTTGCTCAATGATGATGCTCACCAGTTCTTCAGAGGACAACTGGCTGAGACGAGCCCGGTCTGGTTGTTGAGGCAAGTCCTTCATCATGATTGCGATACTCTACCCTAAGTGCCCCCTTTGTCAATACCCCCACCTGAATCCTTACCTGGTGAACATCCGACTCAGTGATGTAGATTTTGAACGCTGTCAGATTCGCATTAATGCGGGCGAAGGTAATCAAGACCGAATAGTTCCGTTTCCAGTGTCGTTTAAGGAAGTCTTGGCACTTCACGTCGAGCGCATGGAGCAGGAACAGGCGACTTACTTATTTGAATCGTCTTGGAAACGCAAGTATAGTGACCGGGGGATTCGCAAGACTCTGGCTAAGTATGCAGAAATTGCCGGACTAGACAAATCGATCTCACCCCATCAACTGCGTCACTTTTTGCTGACTTGGCTGAAGAAACAAGGCATTGATGATGCCCTGATTCAACCCTATTGGGGGCATTCTTCACGGCAGTCTCTAGAGGTTTATTCACGCTTGAATATTGGGTCAGCTCAGGAGGTTTATGACCAAGTGATAGGGAAATTCTCTGTGTAAAGGGGTTTCAGCTACTTTGCCGTTTTTGCAGCTTCCCTAGCCTTACGCCGTGTTGACGCATCACCTCGACCAACTGAAGTGAAAGTGTGACGTTGGACACCGTAGAGGCGTTTGAATTCCCTCGCTGCAGGTCTTGGGCTTGTTCGTACCGCATCGGCGCTTCTGGGCAAGTTGCAACCCTATACCTTACCACAAAAGATTTCTGCAAGAGTTCTATTCATCATCAAGCCTATACATACGCCTGAGTGCCGAGTGCATCATTGTAACTTGCGATCGCAAGTTGCTCGAACAATGTGCGGACGAGGGCATAGTCAAGCAATGCTTCCCTAGTGTCTGTATCTCTTTGATTCGGTTTCAGTTCTGTTGCGTGCGATGCGTATAGACCTTGGAGGTAGGAGCAATTATGTTGATTTATTAGTTTATGTCTTAAAAAACCTGAATTTTCTTTATCCTTGACGAAATACCACTACCTGTCCTTTATTACGCTTCCAGATGCAAGAACCACTTGTCCCTGAGAATGACATAAATGAGAGTAGTCCCAGTTCGCACGCTTTGGGCCGACGCAACTTATTACTTCAGGCGGGAGCAGTTGGCGGAGCCTTGCTCGTGGCGGGTCGCGTCGGCGCGCAAACTTCGCCAAAGGTTCCTCCCTCTCCCATGACCACAACCTCTAGACGCGGCGGCTTGCTATATCCACAGCAAAATCAGCTCCGCAACGTGTTTGATACGTCAGGTCTATGGCAGTTTCAACTCGACCCACGGGAGGAGGGCGAAGCGCGAGGCTGGTTCAAGGCGTTGCCTGCGCCGCGTCAGATCGCAGTGCCGTGCAGTTGGAATGACCTGTTCGACGATGCGCGCGACTACCTCGGACTCGCCTGGTATCGACACGAGGTATATGTCCCGTCCGCTTGGCGACGAGAGCGAGTGTTTCTACGCGTCGGCTCAGCGAACTACGCCGCGAAGGTGTGGGTCAACGGCACAGTCGTGGCACAGCACATGGGCGGACACCTACCGTTCGTCGCCGACATCAGCAATCAGTTGGTGTGGGAGCGACCAAACGTCATCGCCATCGCAGTTGAGAACAAGCAATTACCGGAGCGCGTCCCGCCAGGTCCGGCAGAGGGTGGCGGCGGAGTAGCCGGGGTTCTCGGCGGGTACCCGGCGACGACGTATGACTTCTTCCCTTACGCGGGGTTGCACCGCCCCGTGGTACTCTATTCCATCCCGGCCCAGCAGCACATCGACGATATCACTGTCGTCACGACCATCGACGGCAGAGATGGCGTCGTCAATCTTAAGGTGGCGACTGGCAACCAGTATTCCGGCACGGGTAAAGCCCGACTGAATAACATCGAAGCCGACCTGAACTTCCGCAACGGCGGAGCCGTTGCCACCCTGCGCGTCCCCTCGGCTCGGTTCTGGAGTCCGCAAGACCCGCACCTCTACCCGTTGACCGTCACGCTTACTGATGGGCAGCGCGTCACCGATTCTTATTCGCTTGACATCGGCATCCGCACTGTTGCTGTGCGCGGCGACCAATTACTGCTCAACGGGCAGCCGCTCAAGCTCAGGGGGTGCGGCAAGCACGAAGACTTTCCACTCAACGGACGCGGACAGAACCTGCCGATGTGGATACGCGACTACGAACTACTCAAGTGGATCGGTGCCAACTCCTACCGCACGTCCCACTACCCCTACACTGAAGAAGCGATGATGTTGGCTGACCGGCTCGGCGTGCTGGTGATCAACGAGATTCCTGCTGTCGGCTTGAACTTCGAGGACTCGGAGCAACTGACCCAGCAGCGCCTCGCGCAGTGTATGCAGCAGATCCGCGAACTGGTTGCGCGCGACAAGAACCATCCGAGTACGATCATGTGGAATGTAGCGAACGAGCCGCTCGGAGGTCCTCCGCTCGGTGCGGGTCCGCCCAACCCGAAGGCTGTTGAGATTGGTAATCGTTTCTTCCACCAGATGTATGCGTCGGCGCGCCAGCTCGACCCAACGCGACCAATCACGCTCGTTGGGGTGCAGGGCGGGGTGCGTGACTGGCACGGCATCTTCGACGTGGTCTGCGTCAACGCCTACTACGGATGGTACACCCAGTCGGGGCAGCTTGACCTCGGAAGGCAGGCGCTGGCGCGCGAACTGGACGAGCTGCACCAAGCGTTCGGCAAGCCGATCGTCGTCACCGAGTTCGGCACCGATACCCTTCCTGGCACTCACAATTATCCAGCCGAGATGTGGACGGAAGAATATCAGGTTGAGTTCACACGTGGCTTCCTCGATGTTGCGGCGCAGCGACCGTTCATGGCAGGGATGCACGTGTGGGCATTTGCCGATTTTAAGACTGGTCAAGGCACCATGCGTGCGGCGGCGATGAACTTCAAAGGCGTGTTCACCCGCGACCGACGCCCCAAGATGGTCGCGCATCTCCTGCGCGATCGCTGGGCTAAAAAGTGAAGAACTACCTCCGGTTGAAAGCAGGGGCAAGAGCCGCAATGTCGATCCTACTTTCAATCATGGAGGAGAATCAGAGCGAGAGAATAATTATGAATAAACTAACATCCAAGCTCGTCGGTATCGCGGCTTTGATTGTAGTTAGCCCAGCAGTCATGATGATGGATATCCTGACAGCAAACGCCCGCACGATGGTGTATATTGCCAACGCCGACAGCCGCGAAATCTATGTGCTGGAGTTGAACGAGAAGAATGGTAGTTCGAGAGTAGTCGAGAAAGTGGCAGTTACCGGCAGCGTCATGCCGCTGGCGATCAGCCCCAACCGCAAGTACCTGTACGCGTCGCTGCGATCCCAACCGTATTCGGTGAGCAGCTTTGCCATCAATCCAAACAGCGGCAAGCTGACGTTGGTGAAGACAACTCCCCTTGCCGACAATATGGCATACATCTCGACTGACCGTACCGGTCACTACCTGTTTGGCGCGTCATATACCGGCAATAAGATTTCCGTCAACGTTATTAGCCCTAATGGCGAGGTTAATCTGAAACCGCTGGGCGTGATCCCGACCGGCAAGAACGCGCACTGCATCTTGAGCGATCTATCCAATAATTTCCTGCTTGTCTCCAACCTCGGCGACGATATTATCCTACAGTACCGCTTCAACGAGAGCAGTGGCAAGATCGCGCCCAACAAGCCACCGGCTGTCGCAACGAAGAAGGGCGCTGGTCCTCGCCATTTCATATTTCATCCGCATCGCCGTTTCGTGTTCAGCACCAACGAGCTTGATGGCACCCTGAACACGTATCTGTTCAATGCCTCCGGCACGCTGACGCTGCTCGACTCAAATTCGGTGATGCCAGCTGGTTCCAAGGACAAGCCCTGGGCTGCCGACATCCACCTGACGCCGTCCGGCAGGTTTCTGTATGCGTCTGAGCGCACTTCCAGCACGATCGCGGCATTCCGAGTCAATGGCGACAGCGGCAAGCTGGCTCTGATCGGCAACTATCTGACCGAGACCCAGCCGCGCGGATTCAACATCGACCCTGAAGGAAAATACCTAATCGCAGTCGGTCAGAAATCTCACGGCATGAGCACCTACGAGATCGATCAGAAAACCGGAGCGTTGCGCAGACTGTCGCACCTGGATGTCGGGAAGAATCCGAACTGGGTCGAGATCGTCGCACTACCTAAGTAAACGTCAGCACTACAGTTGTAGATAATTGTGGTGGTGTTCTAGATTTGGTGTTTGGTTCTCAAACTGATAAACCGAACTCATAACGATTGATAAACAACCCAATGACCAAATTGTGCATCTCTTCTGTCGAGCGATTCCTGCACAAAGCCAATAATCGCGTTGATAATTGTGACCGCAAAATTACTCCAGGAGCGACATGTAGCAATCGAGCGATCGCATCGTGAGCTGGTAGCTTGCCTGATTCCGGTTGGACACGCCCCGCTTCCATGCAGCTGTATGCCTTCTGGGCGGCAATCAAAAACTTAATGTAGTCGTAATCGTTGACCTCTGGTGGGTTCATCCTTTTTTTCTATCTCACCTTCCCCATTTTCTCAACTGCGTAACTCCTGTCTAACTTCAAATAACGAAGTATTAATTAAGACCGAAAACAGCAGAAAAGAGAGATTACCTGTTGTAGATTAATGCTGCAAAAAGCATTTTTATCAACACATTTACTACCGTCTTAATCACCTGTAATAAAAACTATTCCCTTTGGAGGTGGAGTTGCTTTAGCTGCTAAATTATAGTTGCTGCAATCAAGCCTGAAGTTAGCTAGATGTTGAGGAGGAATTGATGCTCCAGGATATTTTTGAACTACCAGGACCAGAAAGTAACTCCATTGCCGGTAGTTTAGTAGACCTAGGAAATGACCCACTTGGATTTCTGACTCGGTGCGCTCGCGAGTATGGGGACATTGTGCCAATGCGTCTGGGTTTGACTCCTACCTGTCTAATTACAAACCCTGACTACATTGAGCAAGTGCTGAAAGACAGGAAAACGTTCATTAAAAGTCGGGGATTTCGGGTCTTGAAAACCTTGCTAGGTGAAGGACTATTGACTGCTGAGGGCGATGACTGGCTATGGCAGCGTCGTCTGGCTCAACCTGTTTTTCAGCAAAAAAGGATTAATGGGTATGCAAGGGCGATGGTTAACTATGCCGAACAGATGCTTGCAACTTGGCGCGATGGCGAAACCAGAGATATACACGCCGAGATGATGCGTCTGACTCTCAGGATCGTGATGAAGACTATCTTTAACGCCCAAGTAGATGAGGGTGAGGCAAAAACTGTTGCCCATGCCCTAGATGTGGCAATGCATTGGTTTGAAAGTAAGCGGCGGCAGAATTTTCTGGTGTGGGAATGGTTCCCCAGACCAGAAAATGTCCGCTATCGCCATGCTATTGCCGAGATGGATGAAGCAATTTACTCGTTAATTCAACAAAAGCGCAATAGTGGTGAAGAAACAGAGGATTTGCTCTCAATGTTGATGCATGCCCGTGACGAGGAAACTGGTCAACAAATGAACGATAAGCAACTGCGGGACGAAGTAGCAACCTTGATGCTAGCGGGACATGAAACCACTGCTAATACTTTGTCATGGACATGGATGCTATTGTCGGAGCATCCAGAAGTGCGTTGTCAGTTGTTCCGGGAGCTAAATCAGGTATTGGCAGGGCGATCGCCAACAGTAGAAGATATACCGCAACTGCGCTACACTGACATGGTAATTAAGGAGTCGATGCGGCTTTATCCCCCTGTGTCCATTTTTGGACGTGAGGCGACGCGAGACTGCATGATCGGAAATTATGACGTACCTGAGGGATGTCTGATTCAGATCAGCCAGTGGGTGATGCATCGACACCCGCGATACTTTGAAAATCCAGAGGTGTTTCAACCAGAACGCTGGTCAGATGATTTAGAAAAACGGCTGCCCAGAGGGGTTTACATTCCCTTTGGTGATGGTCCGCGTATTTGTATTGGCAAAGGCTTTGCACTGATGGAAGCAGTTTTACTACTGGCAACCATAGCCCAAAAATTCCAACTAGATGTGTTGCCTGATTTCCCCATCGTTCCCCAACCATCGATTACTCTACGTCCCGAATCTGGGATTAAAGTGCAGCTTGTGTTGAATACTCCTGTGTGAATCACCTGCGTAAGTTGTTTCATCGAAGGTAAAGCTGAATTTATCTTTCTATGCCTCTCCTTTCAACTCATTAATTTCTAACAAACTGACAATCAATCCAGCAAGTGGAACAGCCAGGAAAATGCCTAGCAGCCCAGCAATTCTTGCACCGATTAATAAAGCAAAAAATGTAACTACAGGGTTAACATTGACTGAGTTTTGCATGACGCGCGGCGAAATTATGTTGTCTTGGATTTGCTGAAGTATAATTGAGGCTGCTAAGACTTTGAAAGCAAGCAAAACATCTTGAGTTAACAAAATTAAAAAAACAGTACCAATTCCTAAAGTTGCACCAATTCCTGGAACCGCATCAATAATTCCAATGATCAGGGACAAAACTAAGGCAAAAGGAACTTGGAGTAATATAAAAACTATAAAACTAGAGATTGACAGAACTAACATTAAAATTAACTGGGCTCGAAAAAATCCTTACAGCTTTTCTTCAACTGTATTACCAAAGTGTTCGCGTGAGCTTTCAGGTACAATATTCAAAACAAACTGCCAAACTTTTTTACCATCAATCAACATAAAAAGAGTGACAACTGCAATCAAAATAAAATTCACAAAATTGGTCAGAGAAGTTCCTAAAAGACTAATAATATAACTAATACCTGATAAAGCGAAGTTTTTGATTGGGCCAGCAATAGCGTCTAAATTTACTGGCAGATTGCGAGTTTGCAGAAAAGTATCTAGTTGGTTGATAAAATAACCAACAGAGTTAGCAATTCCTATAACTCTATTAATTAGTTCTTGTCCTTGAGACAGTATTGCTAAACCAAGAGTGACTGCTAAGGCGATGATAATTAAGAGGCTTACCAAGAACACAAAGATGACTGCGACTGTACGGGGCAAAACCCGCTGCAACCAGCGAACTGGGTAGTTTAATAAAGCAGCTAAAATTGCTGAAAAGGTGAAAATTACAATGACTGTTTCAAAATAAGTCAAAAGCTGTAAAATCGCCCAGCCAAAGGCGAATAATAGTAAAAAGCGAATTATAAATGAATTACCCAATCGTCGTCGGAGATTGTTCATAATTTTCTTGCATGATTTATTCAAATTGGCAGTAGAGCCAGAACAAATGTAGAGAGATGCTTTTTTAGTATAAGTGTTGCGCTATGAAAATTATGCCTAATTGGATAGCAAAAAATCAGCGGAGATTTCGCTGCCAGCAATTAAGAGTTATAGTCTTAGTAGCGAGTTTAATCATAGTATTCGCAGGCATTGGGCTAACCCAGTCGGCTGAGCCGGTGCCAGCTACACCTCAAACCACGACTGCTTCTTTTCAACCGCTACCTTGTCTTGCGTCCGCAGGGGTGTCCTCACTGTGGCAGCCACGAGGCAAGTCGCCCAGCCAGTGGCAGTGCAAATACAGCAAGTGGCTCAACTAGTGGAGCGTTCCACCCTTGATAGTGGAATATCAGCGCTACTAGTTGTCAATGTGCCGCTTGTGGAGAAGACCACACCGCTGCTTGGCCCCAAAGCATTGTCCCTGGTCAAGACGAATGAGTCAGTCTGCTCTTCGTGGCTGGTATGGTTAGGGAAATACGGTCATCTGCCCTACGAGAAACTTTCAAGTTCTGCTGCGGGAACTCGGTGATATCGACATTGGGGTAGGCACGCTGCAAGCGACCAACACACACAAGAGTGTATGAGGCGATTAATCCAGCCGTCACTGCGCTACGGGAATGGGTACAAATGCAGCCCCACGTCCACGTAGATACAAACTCCTTGGCCAGTGCTAGGGGTCAAAGAGTGGCTGTGGATCACGGTGGGGCAAGAGTTTTGCTTATTTCATGCGGGAGATACGCGCTCACGTGCTGAGTTGGAGCAATCAGCGTGCGGTCTGAGGCAAGACGGTGTTGTCAGGGTAATGGCTCAACAAATAATTTTTTAATTAGGGCACCGTCAGTGAAGTCACTTTAGCTAGCTACAGACTCAGTTTTCTTGGAGCAGCCAGTATGACAGCAACAACCCCCCTTATTTCCCGACCCGTCGAGTTTTGACAATAGCCTAGTCATTGTCTGACTTCTCCGCTTCTGCCCTCGACTGACGGGGTAGACGGGCTTTGGGAACCTGCCAACGGTAGTATATGGCGCTCAGACGGATTCCGAAACATAACGCCGCACCGACCAACGCTGTCTCATTCGGCAGGAGGCGTAGCAGATGCCCAATGACGACAACGACCGCACCAACAAGCGCGGCAACCGCATACAAATCGGTTCGCAACACGGTAGGGATCTCGGTGACAAGCAGATCGCGTGCCACGCCACCCCCAATCCCAGTAAGCATACCGAGTAGCGCCGCCATGATTGGGTTGAGTCCATAGGTGAGTGCCTTTTGGGTGCCAGAGACCGCAAACAGCGCCAGTCCCGCACCATCGAACACCAATACGGCATGACGCAGGCGCGCAATCAGGGGATAGCAGAAGAATGTCGCGAAACCCGCAAGGAGGGACATGCCCAAATAGCGCCAGTCGCTGATTGCTGCTGGTGGAACTGCGCCGAGCAGCAGGTCCCGCGTAATCCCACCGACTGTACTAGCAATGAAGGACAGTACAAGCACGCCGAATAGATCGAGTTGGTGTGTCACCCCTGTTGTTGCACCACTAAGTGCAAAGACGAACGTGCCAATTAGATCGAGGGTCAACAGAAGCTCCTGTATTCTTGCCAACCAATGTTCCTTCATCTTGAGAAGTCTCCCACACTAAACACACGAATCTTCTGTAGCCCTGAATCAGCCCTGTCTACAACCCTCTGATGCCCTACACTGACAGCCAAGACTGTGTTGCAATCACCAACGCTTTAACACCCGTCTCCAAGGTTGGATGGATGACGGGTAGAAACTTCGGGTTATGGTTGGTCGGGATGTCGTTCAGGTGACCTGCCTCTTTTGCTTTCGCGTAGGTGTTGGGGTCGGTCCCGCCAATAAACCAGAATACAGATGGCGCGTGCCACTCTGTTCCAAACGTGCCAAAATCCTCACTTGCTGATGTAGGTGCAGTTTTCCGAATTCGATCATCAGAAAAATACTGCTGGAATGCATCCACGACGCGCCGCGTGGCTTCCTGATCGTTCGCGACCAGTGAATAGTGGTCAATCGGCGTAATTTCTGGCGGCTTGGGCGCACCCGATGCAACCGCCTCAGCGTTTACAATTCGCTTGATCGCAGATAATATCCGCTGGCGCACGTCCTCGTCGAAGGCGCGAATGTTCAGTTTGATAATTGCTTCGTCCGGAATCACATTCTCCTTGGTGCCAGCCTGTACCGAACCGATTGTGACGACAGCGGACTCAGTAGCTGCAAGCTCGCGAGAGACAATCGTTTGCAGCCGCATCACGGTTGCAGCCGCCATGATCACGGGATCAATGCTGGCTTGTGGCATCGAGCCGTGCGCACCACGCCCAAATAAGCGGATCTGCAAGCTGTCAGCGGCAGAAGTCGTGACACCCGTGCGACCGCCAATTGTACCCGCTGGACCCACCATCACGTGCTGTCCTAGTACCACATCAGGCTTAGGAAAGCGAGTCATGAGTCCGTCATCGATCATTGCCTGAGCACCTTCCCCGGTTTCCTCAGCCGGTTGAAAGACTGCCATCAAGGTTCCACGCCATGCCTCGCGCGCTTGTGCGAATAGCGTCGCCGCGCCGACAAGACAAGTGGTGTGCATATCGTGACCGCAAGCGTGTGATACTGGCACCGTTTTCCCGCTGGAGTCAGTGCTCTTGACCTTGCTGGCATAGGGTACGCTAGTTGCTTCCTCAATCGGCAGCGCATCCATATCAGCGCGTAGCATCACGGTCGGTCCATTGCCATTGTGCAGCAGACCGACCACGCCTGTTTTCCCAACTCCGGTGGTCACTTCATAACCAGCGGCACGAAGTCGCTCCGCTGCTAGCTGGGCGGTTCGTGTCTCCTGCATTGATAGTTCGGGATGCTCATGTACATCCTTGTAGAGTGCCTCTAAATTCGGAATCAGGTCGTCAAGATTCACAAGGATAGAGTCGGAAAACCTTGTCTTTTCTTTTTCTATGTTCATGGGACTAACGTGTAACAAAATGTCAGGGCTATTTCATTCTAAATGCGTAGACTGGTATGCTATTGAACAAGACGAGTGAACTTAAATGCAGCAAGCAGCGATTGTAGAGGCTGGAGTGGTTGTGGGTAGCCACGGACAGTAGGTTTTGCTTGTTCCATGCCGGAGATACTCGTTCTCGCTCTGAGTTGGAAACGATGCTGGGCAGCGAGTTTGCAGGAGTGCTCAGTTCGGATGATTTCAGTGTCTACAACGGCTATCCCGTCAAGTCACAACAGAAATGTGAAAGCGCACCTGAGGCGGCATTTCAAAAAAGTCATTCAACTGGGGCATGGTAATAACCCGCAGGTGGGGCAAGTCTTTTTGGACTTGATTGATCAGGCGTTTGCTCAGCATCGCCACTGGCGAGAAACCCAAGATGCTGCTGCGTAATCGTTCGTGGGCTCTTGAATTCAAGCTTTTGTTGGAGCAGAGTTTACAGCAGTGGTGTGGCAAGGTTGGCTATGCCGCTGGGGTGCTGTTGCGATCGAAAGCGGGACAAAGCGGCTCAACGGTGGTACTTCCTGGATCATCCGGAGGTGCCGCCTGACAATAACCAGGCAGAGCGGTCTTTGCGTCTAGCAGTGACCAAGCGCAAGGTCTGTGGCGGGTCACGTTCGATGGAGCGCTTTGCTCAAACAGCAGACTTGTTGAGTGTGATTCAGACGTGTCGTGCTCAGGAGCGTTTAGCTATTGAGTTTTTCCAGCTGGTCTTGATGGCGCAAGTCTCTCCTGAAACCCCGGAGCCTTCTCTCATTCCTCAATTCGACACCTGAATCCTTACCTCCGAGGATAGCCCTGTCGGATTTTGGGGATATAGTTGATATTCCTCATCTGGCAGAGCGAGGAAAATTAGTCTTGCAGGGTATAAAATATATCGTTAACGGTATACCCACTAACCACCAAGGAGTTGACGCGATGGCAATATTAAAAACTCGGCTAGCCCAGCTGCGAGCCGAAAAAGGACGAATTAGTCAATCTGAGTTGTCTAGGCGCACTGGAATCACCCAGAAACAATTGAGTGCGCTTGAAGCCGGAAAAACCAAGGCTATTACCTTTGATACGCTAACCAAACTTTGCGTGTTTTTTTCTTGCACTCCCAACGATCTATTGCAGATTGAAGAAGAATTGCCGCCAAAGGCAGAAGAGCTGGCCGAGGCCGATGAAATTCTCGCTGGCGGGCTAGGCCGTGCTATGCAAGCGCCTAAGCGCTCGGCGGACGAAATTTGGGCAGAGTTTGACGCTGTTCGAGCCAGAATAGCGGCAAATGACATGAGTGAGGAGACGCTAGCAGCACGGTGATTAAGGCTGTCCTAGACACCTCAGTTTTTGTAGCCGCACTTCTTAGCTCAAAGCAGGACAGTGCCCCTATAAAGGTTTTAAACATCTGGTGCGAGGGGCACTTTACCTTAGTTATGTCCCCGCAGTTAATGCGGGAACTCGTCGTAAAACTTCGCCGAAAAGGGGTATCGGCACAGAACGTAGAAGACTTGGTCGCAGTCATCGGCGCAGTGGCGCTGCATATTTCTGGGGCTTATGAAGCGACTTTTCTGGACAATATTGACCCAGACGACAATACGTTTTTGGCAGCAGCGTACAAGTCTAAGGCCAACTATCTTGTTAGTCTTGATAAAAAACACCTGCTCCCACTTAAGCACTACCACTGCACGCAGATTATAGAACCAGCGCTGTTCATTCGCTTGCTAACCACTGTCAACTGAACAAATACCGGCCTCATGAAAACTGAATTTTCACATTGGACTACAGAACTAGAGCGCTTAGCACAAGAAGGAGTAAAGAAAGAAATAGCCGCGCATAAAGCGAATGGACGTCCAGTTTTTTACTCAAAAAAAGGTGTTCCCATTATGGAACTTGCTGATGGTCGTTGTTTTGAATACCGACTGTTAGAAGACGGAAGACAAGAAATTATCCGCGAACTTCCTCGGTAGTGACAGCATCAAAACCTAGCTTAACCATAATTGCTGGACCAAACGGTTCGGGCAAAAGTACTTTTACTAGATCTACTCAAGAAGTTTTACAAGTTCCAGTCATTGACCCCGACGCTGAAGCGCGACAACTTAGACCTGATGCTCCTGAATCGGCAGCAATACAAGGTGGCAGAAAAGCAATCAAACGCGCTCGTACTTACTTGGCAAACAATGATAGTTTTGCAGTGGAAACCACGCTGGCTGGTAACACGTACTTGCGGATGGTGGCAGAAGCCAAGCAAAAAGAATGGCAAGTGAACCTGATCTATGTTGGTGTTGATAACGTGGAAACTAGCATAAAACGTGTAGCCCAAAGAGTTGCAGAAGGCGGACATAATGTACCAAAAGCAGATATTCGACGTAGATATACCCGCAGCCTTGCTAATTTGCCAATCGCGTTACAGCAAGCTGACCGCACTGTGATTTTCGATAATTCAACAGAGGTAGGCTATCAAAAAGTATTAACGCTCGAAAATGGTAGAGTTACCGAACAAGCGAGTGAGCTACCTGAATGGATAAAAACCTTGCTTCCGCAACAAGTTATCGAGCAGTTAGATTGAACTGCTGAAGAAAAGGCACAATTGGAGGAAAGAGGTAGAAGAGGCAGAGGCGCAGTTTGGGGTAGATACCTTCTCCCCAAGCCTTGAACGCCATCAACAGCGGTGGCAGCGCCGAAAGTCGCAGGTGCTGACTCTAATAGCCTTAGCTTCAACCTTGGAAGAGAAAGAAAGTTGGCGACAAAAATTGGTTGAACTGGAACAATCCCAGAAGAAGACGGCTGAGATCTTAGCTGAGTTAATTGCCAACCTTTAAGTGGCTGGCGCTCGTACCACTTCCAACGTTGGTCGCCCTAGCTGATTGAGTCAAGAGCACGACTTACTTGCCATCGGGGGATAACTTCGGTGTGTCAACTAGCCTTTGACTTGTGTGCTCGTCTAGGTCTGAATAGCTGTAGAATCCCGGTGTAACAACGAGCCTGATCTATACTTGGATTTTGACTAACTGGCTGAGAAAATACAGATCTAGAGCTGAAAAATTGACTCAGCAGTCCGGCGCAGGCTGAGAGCGGAGTACATGTCAAGAGGGGAGGCGTCGCACCATGCCCATACCCATTGGTGTTTTTCGTCCAATTCCGCTGTATAAAGCAAAATCTGCTAAAGCATTAATCTGCTTAATTAGCGTTGGTTCAATATCGGTTAAAATCTTGTAGCTAATGTTGCCAATACAGCCAATAAATTTGCTGCGTTGTTCGGTAACTATTTCAGTGTGAATATCGAAATAGCTAGGAAAAATCGCTGGTACTATAGTTTCAGATATTTCAATATCGCTGTAATTGTTCCAGCGTTTGATCAAACTATTAAAAACGGAATCTCTAGTTGGCAAAGCAGAATCATGCTCACGTTGGCGGAAGGTTGTGGGCGTGCATAAAGCGAAGGAAATTTGGCGATCGCGATCTGAAGCTTGGTAGTACAATTGTTCATAAGGACAAAAATTTGCCCAAGGCTGGGTTGATTGCCCAGTACCGAGAATGTTGGTAATTTTCAAGTCCGCAGGACCGAGGTGCCAAGGGTGAGCTGGATTGAGGTTGAGCCAGAGTTGGGTAAGGTTGCCGAATAAAGCGTCGTCTAACAGAGAAATCCGCCACCAGCAGGGAGTACCAGCTGCAATCCCTTGTTTGTGCTGCCATTGTAGGGTGTAGTCTCTGCCTTTGATGCTCCCTGTCTGTCTGGGTTGGCTGACTTGCAACGGACTAAGGGTAAAGGCTTTTTCGGTTTTTTGTTCATGGAGGCGTGAGCCCAACTCCCAGTCAACAGAACTCACCAAACTAAAGAAAAGGGCGTGCAGGTGTTTGCCGCTGAGATATCCGGGTGGAATAGAAGATTGAGGGAGGAGGTTGAGTACTAAACTATAGGGCATGTAAATCCCCGTTGGCGCTGAGCTTCGTACAACATCAAAGCAGCCGCGATCGCCACATTCAACGACTCCACCCCTGGGTTGAGGGGAATTCTAACTTGCAGATCAGCAATTCGCCCTAACTCTGCCGACAGCCCAGCCCCTTCATTACCCAGTAGAATCAAAGTGGGACACCGCCAGTCTACCTCCCAGTAAGTTAACTTCGCATTAGGCAAGGTTGCCACCACTTGCATTCCAGCCTGCTGACACTCTTGAACAGTCGCTTTTAAATCGGGACTCACCGCCATCTGCAACCGGAACCACTGCCCAGCTGACGCCCTCAACACCTTCGGGTTATCCAGATCCACACTATCGCCACTCAACCACAACCCAGCTGCACCAGCAGCGGCAGCGGTGCGAATGACTGTACCGAGGTTGCCAGGATCTTGCATCGTTTCCAAACCCAGCGCCAAACCAGTGAACGGCACCGGCTGAATAGAACGCCGCTTTGCCGTCGCCACCACGCCATCCGGTTGCACTGTGGTGGCGATCGCCTTTAAAACCTCCACACTCACCAGTTCTGCCCGCTCAGCCTGTTGACAGGCTTGCTGCCAAAGTTGCTGATGACGTTCCTGCCATTGGGGCGTACAACACACCGTCACTAGCGGGTAATTTACCGCACAGGCTTCTTCCAGCAGGTGTGTCCCTTCCAATAGAAACAGTTGCTGGTGCCGCCGTTCCTTGGAGGAATCCAGTTTGCGAATTTGCTTTACCAGAGGATTCTGTAAACTGGTCAGCGTCATAGTTAATGCGGAACCCGGGACTTGAACCCGGAAGCCTTGCGGCACTAGAACCTGAATCTAGCGCGTCTGCCAATTCCGCCAGTTCCGCGTTAATCTAACTCTTAGCGCAATTTCTAATTGTGACGTAATTATTTGCTTTTGTCAACTGTTTTTATTTCAGAGGCAGCTTGACTGTAAATGTCGCCCCCTGCCCCTCACCCTCACTTGCTGCTTCGACAGTTCCATTGTGCAGTTCAACCAAGCTCCGCACGATCGCAAGTCCTAGTCCGAGTCCATTGTGTACTCTCATGCTTGGGCTATCAGCCTGACGGAATTGCTCAAACACATAAGGCAGAAATTCAGCACAAATGCCTTCACCTGTGTCGCTAACTTGGAGCTGGGCGTAGGGGCAACCCGCCGGTTCGCTCTGACATCGCTGCAGCCGGATCGTGATCCGTCCTCCCTCCGGTGTAAACTTGATAGCGTTAGAGAGCAGATTCCACACAACTTGTTGCAATCGGCTTGAATCGCCCAAAACCTGACCTACCGATGAGTCAAGTAAAGACTCAATTTTAATGCTCTTGGCATCACACGAAGGTAGCACCATACTGATCGTCGCCTCAATCGTTGGTACCAGTTCAATTGGGCGGACATCAAGGCGAAGCTGACCTTGAATAATGCGCGAGATGTCCAAGAGGTCTTCAATTAACTGGTTTTGCAACTTGACACTGCGCTTGATCGTTTCTAGTGCCCGATCAGTAGTAATTTGATCAAATTTTCGAGTTTGAAGTAGCTGCGTCCAAGCGAGGATGGAATTGAGGGGCGATCGCAGCTCGTGGGAGACAATTGCCAAAAACTCATCTTTTTTACGGTTTGCTGCTTCAGCCTCAGCGCGTGCCGCCTGCTCCCGCACTAGAAGCTGAGCCAGTTCTGACTCAATCTGCTTACGCTCGCTGATGTCGCGTTGCACGGCGAGCAAATCAGCAGTAGTGTCACGCCAAGCAGCAGCGAAACCATCACCCAGTTTTGTCACTCTAATGTCAAAGGATTTAATCAGTAACTGCTGGTTATAGACATCCTCATAGATGAGTGATTTTTTGCTCAGGGGTTGACCCGTTTTTACCACCTGGCAACATTCGTCAAACAATCCTATTTCCCGGAGCGCTGGCATTAACTCACACCAACCCCGACCCACCAGCTGCTCTTGCCTAGTCATTTTGTTATTTCTGCAAGCCGCTGCGTTTACATACTCAATTCGAAAGTCCACAATCCGGCCTGAAGCATCGCGGATGGCTGAGTAGATGCCAAAACAATCCAGCAGATTTTCTACCGTGGTGCGAAACCGCTCTTCACTCGTTTCCAGTTGCTTTATCAGTTCCGCCTTTTCCATAGCATGGCGGAGGGTAAGACGCAGACTCTCCGATGTGGTTTTTCCTTTGATCAGATAGTCCGAAGCTCCATTCTTCATCGCCTGCACAGCAACTGCTTCATTGCCGTAACCTGACACCATCACCACTGGAATATCAACTTTACCTGAGTGAGATCTCAATTCATCCAGAAACTCAAGACCATCGATATCCGGGAGCAGGTAATCTAGTAAAACACTATCGGGCCTGACCAACCTGCACAATTCCAGCCCCCTTTCCCCAGACTCCTCCTCTAGAATAACATATGTATAATCCGGGTCTTGGAGTAAATAGCGACGGTAGGTTTCTCGGTCTTCAGGGCAATCATCAATGATCAGAACTCTCCGTTCCAACTCTTTCATTTTTACCTCCTAGTCCTGTCAGGTAGAATGATGGCTCCGAACCAGTAATCAATCACAACCCGGATCAGTTCTACAAATCTATTCAGGTTGATCGGTTTGAGGATATAACTGTTTGCCCCGTTTTTGTAGCAAACCTCAACATCTTTTGGGTTAGCGGATGTTGTAAAGACTACAACGGGAATAATTTTCAGCTCCTCATCTTGCTTGATCTGCTCAAGCACCTCCCGCCCATCTGTCCCCGGCAAGTTCAGGTCGAGCAGGATCAGTGCCGGACGAGGCGCTTTTTGGGGGTCTGCGTATATGCCCGTCCGATATAGAAAATCTAGAGCATCATCCCCATCTGTGCATCGGAAAAGCGGATTGGTGACAGCTGAGCGGCGCATCACCCGCCCAACGGCTTCAAAGTCTTCATCACTGTCTTCAACAATGAGTATGGGTTGCTCTAAGGTAGCTGCCATTGTTATCTCAACTTTGTAAGGTGAAATAAAAGGTGGTGCCTGAGCCAAACGTGGACTCAACCCAGAGGGTTCCGCCGTGCCGCTCTATAATCTTCTTGGCGATCGTCAGCCCAGCACCTGTACCACCTCCATACTTATCAACACCGTGGAGGCGTTTGAAGATGCGGAAAATGGTGTCGAGGTGTTTCTGGCGAATGCCAATACCGTTATCTCTTACGTAGAATGTCATGGGTTCTTCAAACCCTATTTCAATCCATCTTTGAGCTTTATCGTTATATTTTATAGCATTGGCAATTAAATTGTTGAATACTTCACCCACACGGACGCGATCGCAGCGAATCGTGGGCAGTGGTCTAGGGATGCGTATTTCTACTTTTGTTTCTTCTATCCTGACGCTGAGTATTTCCAGTATCCGGTTCACCAACAAATTCAGGTCAGTTTCCTCAACAGAGAGGTCTACCCGTCCCACTTGTGAGAAATGCAGGAGTGAATCAATCAAGTCTTCCATCCGCTGCGTCAGACGAATCAAAGTTTTTAACTTTGAAACTGCATTTTCATCTAGCTTATCGACATAATCTTCGAGCAGAAAACATGAGTAGTTGTGAATCCCTCGCAACGGTTCTTTTAAGTCGTGGGAGGCAATGTACGCAAACGCATCTAATTCACTATTACTTTGTGCCAGTTCCACATTAATTTTTGCTAGTTCCTCTGCTTTTCTAAGCACGATAGTAATAATAGCATTTCTAAATTCAATTGCAGCATCAATCTCACACTTTTTCCAGGGTAAAGACTTTAATCTAACTGTCTGTTTCCATAGTTCAAAGGATTTACGCGGATGCAGGCGCAACTCACCATTCTCAACCTCAACGTTTTTATTCGGATTTCCCCCCCAATCCACGGTTTGAATGACTTCAGGGCGAAACCATACAATACAATTATTCTGGGCTTTAGAGATGGAAACTGCCAGCAGACCACTTGCTACATCCTTAAAGCTTTCCGCCTGTTGATAAATGCTCGGTAAAGAATTTGTATAAAAACAATCATCCTCAAATTTATTTCCTAACCATTCAATCAGGTGTTTAATTTCTTCAAGGCTGGGGGTTTCACCGACAACAATATAATCCCCACCAAAACACACAACTGCCCCTTGGGCTCTGACTAAGTCTATTAAATTAGGCTTATACTTAATGACTCCACTGATAAAGTTGTCTGACAACGACAAGTATTCAATCAGTTTGGCTTGAATTGATTTTTGTTCAATTCTATACTCGTAATCTTCATTCCCTTCCTTAGTTGAAAGTTCCAAAGACATTACTTGTCCAAGAAATTCACAAGCAGTACGCACTTCGTATGGGATACGTTTAGGCGACTGGTGATGACAAGCAATGAGTCCCCATAATTTACCGTCCTTAACAAGAGATATGGACATGGAAGCCGTGACCCCCATGTTGTGCAGATACTCTATGTGGCATGGAGATACACTCCTCAAAACAGACGAACTCAAATCAAGCGGTCTGTTTGTTACAGGATTACAGGCGGGGACAATTTCAACTGCTTTGTAATCAACATCGGTTATTAATCTCAGCCAGTTCAAGCAGTACAGTTGCCTTGCTTGCTCGGGAATATCGTAGGCTGGATAGTGTAATCCTAAAAAGGGATCGAGGCTTTTGGTCTTGGATTCAGCAATTACAGCCCCATTGCATTGATTGTCAAATTGGTAGACCATAACCCTGTCAAAACCAGTCAGATTCCTCACTTCCTTAACAGCCGTTTGACACAATTCATCGATATTTGCTGCAGCATGAAGCTTGGAGACAAATGGTCTAACCAGATGATAAAAACGGAAAAAAGCAACACCACTTTCAGGAAAAGAAGGTTCTAATTCAATAATTAATATTTTGTCTATACGATGAATAATACAATCAAACTTAGATTCAACCTCATTTGTTTTTATAGTTAAATATAGAGGATTTACTTCTTTAAAATCTTCTTGTGATAGAGATTCGTTGATGTACTCTATCTGAACCGGGTCGAGCAATACATCTAGTGTTTTACCTAACAATTCCTGGGGATGGATACAAAAAAAATCAAATGTGTTATTACTTGACTGTAATACAGTAAGTTCGGGTTCCTGCAAGGCAAAAAGTACTCCATGAGGCTGAATGCAGCCAGGAATATGAAGAGGTTCTTTGTCACAGTTTGTTAACTCAATTGTTTGTGCTCCTGAAATTTGGCTGTGACTCATGTGTCTTTCCTTGTAGAACTGAAAAGAAATTTGCTTCAACTGAGTGCTAAGGAGGGCTCTTCACCTACCGCGATCGCGTGACTTGGGCTGGATGTGGGTGTAGTTGCTTTAGTAATTATCTCAATCATATACATTTTTTACTTGGGGTAAGTATTTCTTACTACAAGTTTACAAAAGAAGTGCTTAAAGCTGCGGGCTTGGTTTTTTTCCCAGCTCAAGAGCTGCTCTCTTGGTTACTGTAAAATCAAAACCACCTTCAAATGTGCAAAAATACTTATTAATTTTGGAGGATAGACCTATTACTACCTCTCACAGCTTGATAGACCCCCAGGAAGCAGACTCCTCAGTCTTGCAGATTTGGGGTGGTACTCCTCTGCAAGGAGATGTGAAAATTAGCGGGGCGAAAAATTCAGCGCTGGCAATTATAGCCGCAGCCTTACTGTGTAGCGACGATTGTCGCATCCGCAACGTGCCCTCGCTGGTTGATGTGAACCGGATGAGCCAAATTTTATTAGCCTTGGGCGTGAAGCTAGAGCAAAACGGCGATATTTTAGAGATCAATGCCAGCGTTATTGGACAATCGCACGCTCCCTACGAACTGGTTAGTCAACTCCGGGCGAGTTTTTTTGTAATTGGTCCGCTTTTGGCACGGCTGGGGGTTGCCGAGATCCCACTTCCAGGTGGTTGTACAATTGGAGCCAGACCTGTGGATCTTCATGTCCGGGGTTTGCAAGCAATGGGGGCTGACGTCCAGATTGAGCATGGAATGGTTCATGCCTATGTGAATGGCAGCAGTCGTAAGCTCAAAGGGGCGAAGATATACCTAGACTACCCCAGCGTCGGCGCAACCGAAACATTGATGATGGCGGCTACCCTAGCAGAGGGGGAAACGACTATAGAAAACGCCGCCCAAGAGCCGGAAGTCATGGATCTGGCGAACTTCTGCCAGGCGATGGGGGCGAGGATTCGGGGTGCTGGGAGTAATACGATTACGATCGCTGGTGTCCCAAGTTTACACTCTACGGACTACACAATTATTCCAGATCGAGTTGAGGCGGGGACGTTTTTGGTGGCTGGGGCAATAACGCACTCGGAGCTGAGTCTGTCGCCGGTGGTGCCAGACCATCTCACTGCTGTTATCGCCAAGTTGGGGGAAATTGGGGTGCAAGTGCTCGCCGAAGCGCCTAACCAGCTGCGGATTATTCCAAGGCAAAGTCTCACGGCAACAGATATTGAAACTTTACCCTATCCAGGCTTTCCCACCGATATGCAAGCGCAGTTCATGGCTTTGCTGACGCTAAGTAAGGGGAATAGTGTGATTACAGAAACGGTGTTCGAGAATCGGTTGCGTCATGTGGCAGAGTTAAATCGCATGGGGGCAGACATTCGCATCAAAGGCAACCATGCGATCGTGCGGGGGGTGCCAATGTTGTCGGGCGCACCAGTAGTGGCTACAGACTTACGGGCGTCGGCGGCGTTGGTGTTGGCGGCATTGGCGGCAGAAGGAAAAACGACGATTCAGGGATTGCATCACCTGGAGCGGGGCTACGAGCAATTGGAATTGAAGTTGCTTCGTCTGGGAGCTAGGCTGGAGCGGGTGCCATACCTTAGTCAGCCAGGCTCTTGAAGCGCTCTCTCGTTATAATTAGTTAAAGCATTTCTCCTACCATCTCGTTTTTCTGGCTTTATCCGCCATGTTCTTATCGAAAACACCGCTAGTCGGTCTAAAAGCAGACGAGTTTCGCCATCCGCTAGACTTGGAGGCAACCAAGGCTCTGAAACAGATACCTGGCACCGACATGATGGTGCGGAATCTATTGGGACCAATGGCGGAGCAGTTTTTTTACGTAGAAAATATTGCCTCGAGTGTTCTGGTGGGTACACAGCAGCTGCCCCAGTTCCACGAGCTGTTGTTAGCAGCCTGTGAAACTTTGGATTTGGAGCCACCCCAGCTGTATGTACGTCAGCATCCGATTCCCAATGCCTACACGTTTGCCATGCGGGGAAAGCAGCCTTTTATTGTCTTGCACACCTCCCTGATTGAGCTGCTGACGCCAGAGGAAATTCAGGCGGTGATTGCTCATGAGTTGGGTCATCTTAAGTGTGACCATGGGGTTTATCTGACGCTGGTGAATTTAATCGTGTTGGCAGCGGGGCAACTGCCAACTTTCGGAGCTGTGATTGCCCAAGCGCTGCAAGCACAACTTTTGGAATGGGTACGCTGTGCAGAATTTACGTGCGATCGCGCGGCGCTGCTAGCCACCCAAGACCCCAAATTAGTGATGTCGCTGTTGATGAAGCTATCCGGTGGTTCACCTACCTTGGCAGGGCAACTTAACTTGGACGCCTTTATCGCCCAGGCTCGTGCCTACGACGAGATTAGTAACACCCAGCTCGGTGAAATGCTCAAACAAGCCCAGTCATCCCAGCTGACTCACCCGCTGCCAGTGCTGCGGGCAAGAGAAATTGACCGCTGGGCCAGTAGTCAGGAATATCAATCGTTGTTGCAAACTCACGAAATTGAGTATAATGGTGAAGCTAAGCCAATGGGCGGGTGGCGAAACTGGTAGACGCACCACACTCAAAATGTGGCGACCTTGCGG
>CAXUIG010000072.1:0-26040 GCA_964250845.1 uncultured bacterium
CTAGCAATTTACAATCCGGCATTTGGACCGCAAGCTTATGGCCGAAAAGGAGGTCGCAAGAGAGGTCGTGGTTTAGGTCCAGCGCCAGCATTAGGTCTACCACCAGTTTACAAGTTTTCACCAGGCTCTAGCCCTCCACCAGCTCCACCAGCTAGTCTGCCGCCAAGCTAAAAGCCGATCCCACCCAGCTATTTAGCGATGCCCCAAGGGGGGATTGCGGGAAGCGATTGCATAAAGCCCGTCCCCTCTGGGTGGAGCGCTGCCTATCTCCCCCGCAAGGCGACGTAAACATCATCTTTGAGGCTTTAAAACTACATTCAGTAGATTAACAAGTTTGATAATTCACCTGGTCTGACCGAAAAATTGGGTTCTGTTGCAACCTCTAATCCCTCATATTGATACTCAGTTTATTTGTCGGTTCTTTGGGTGGTACAAGTATGGAAGTTTTTGAGACAGCAGCGATCTGCCTTAGCTATCCGTTGGCTCCGGCCAAAGCGACGCAAGCATATATGAAACCGAGCCTCTCCTCCAAGTACTGGACACTCCAGCGGCAACTGAAGTTGGTGACACTACTCTTTTTAGCTTTAGGTGGAGCCGCCCTGTGGTTGGTAGCAGAGGTATTTCAAAGCCGTAAAGGAGCCGTGATTGCCAGAAGCCAAGAAGAATTAGCCAGTGCCGACGCCCGGCTAATCAAGCAGTTTCGGGAATCAGACTTCGGGTCGATAAGCATGGGTCCTAAGCAGTGGAACTTCGAGCTGGGAAAACTTTCCACTGAGGATCTTGCCGCCTTCCCACGGGTGGAAGGAGGATTTTACCTGGTTGAGAAAGACCAGCTCTTAGGATATGCCTATCCTACCCATGGCGGCCCCGTTCCCAAAAAAGATATTCCTCCGGTTGAGCAGAGAACCATTTTGGCACTGGTTCGCCAAGCAACAAGCCAAGGTTTGCCTCAGGAATTAGTACTTCAGCCTGGCCACGACATTTTGGTGCTGCGTAGTGACCCTCTACCTCGCTGGGGAGCAGTATGGACGATGAAACGCATGCCCCACGCCGGGGATATTCATCAAAACATCCTCAGCGTTCTGGTAGTTTTGATGAATTTAGTCGTGGGTGGCTGGACTTTCTACATTGCCCTTCAACTTCAGCGGGGGGTACAGCAACTACAGCAGAGCATCAAGGCGATTGAAGAAGACAAAGCTTTGCAGATCCCTCCCCTTCCGGCAGAGATGGGACGAATAGGAGAGGCCATTAACACTATGCAACATCACCGCCAAGAGCTGGAACAGCGTTTGCGCAGAGTGGATCGCCTCGCCTCTCTAGGCCAATTAGTAGCAGGGGTGGCTCATGAAGTTCGTAACCCTCTTGCCAGTATGCGCCTTAACCTGCAGTACACCCAACGGCAACTCAAACAGCAAGGTATTACAACTCTGCCTATTGATAGCATCGTGGAGCAGGTAGACCGTTTAGAGCATCTAGTACGTCGGCTGTTGTATTTTGACCAGAATCAGCAGCAGGAAGAATTAGTAAACGCATCTCTAGAGGCGATCGCTGAAGAATCGGTCTGTTTGCTGTCTATCCGGGCCCAGGAACAAGGGGTTACACTAGTCTATCGTCCTCCTGCTCAACCCTGGCCTCAAGTGCCACTGCGCCGTCGGGAATTGGGACAAGTGATGGTCAATTTAATTCTTAATGCGATCCAAGCCAGTCCTGAAGGAGGTCAAGTCGAGGTCGGAGTAGACCAGAGGCAGGACTATCTGAGCGCCTGGGTAGAAGACCAAGGGCAGGGGTTATCACCAGAAGACCGAGAGCGAGTCTTCGACCCTTTCTATTCTACGAAGCCTGAGGGGACGGGCTTAGGACTAACAATTAGCCATGAGATTGTCACTCGGCATGGCGGATATATCGGCTTGGAGTCCCAACCGGGTTGTACTCGTTTTAGTGTTTATCTACCTTTGAGCACATAAGTTATGACAGTGGGCCGAGAAAACTATGGCGAATATTCTGATAGTTGATGACGAAAAAGCTCTGCGTCAGGCGATGGCGCAGATTTTAAAAGATGAAGGTCACTTGATCCTTGAAGCTTCAGACGGCGAGCAGGGACTCAAACTGATTCAAGTCCATGGGTCTGCCCGTCCTGACCTGGTATTTCTGGACCTAAAAATGCCTAAGACTCAGGGGATAGCTGTTCTCAAAGCCTTGGGGAAAAAGTTGTTTGAACTACCTGTGATCGTGATGACAGCCTATGGCACCAGCCGCACGGCGATTGAAGCTATGCAGTTGGGAGCCTACGACTACTTAACCAAACCATTTGATCTAGAGGAGCTAGTCAATGTTGTTCAAAAAGCTTTAGCACATCACCAAGCGTCTGCCTATCAGTTTGGTGAGACAATTTCTGAAGCTATAGGGCAACCAGAAGAACTGCTAGGGCGATCGCCTGCGATGGCAGAAGTCTTTAAACTTATTGGTCGAGTCACCCAAGGAAATACCAGCGTTTTGATTGTGGGAGAATCTGGTACAGGCAAAGAGCTAGTTGCTTCCACCCTCCATGCTGCTAGTCCTCGCAGTCGTGGGCCACTAATTAAAGTCAACTGTGCTGCCCTGCCAGAGCATCTGCTAGAGGCAGAATTATTTGGTCATGAGAAAGGTGCCTTTACTGGAGCTAACCAATTGCGGATTGGTCGCTTTGAACAAGCAAATGGGGGCACAATATTTCTCGATGAAGTGGGAGAGTTAAGTCAGATAATTCAGGGCAAACTGCTGCGGGTGTTGCAAGATCACTCATTCGAGCGGTTGGGCAGCAACCAAACTAAAACTGTAGATGTCCGCGTTTTAGCTGCCAGTAATCGAAATCTAGAGCAGATGGTCCGCCTGAATCAATTTCGGGAAGACCTTTACTATCGCTTTAACGTGGTGCGGATTGAACTACCACCTTTACGCGATCGCATCGAAGACTTGGAGCAACTGAGCCAACACTTTTTGAGTTCTATTGCCCTACGACGTGGTCTCAAAAATCTAGGGATGACCGAGATTGCCGTGGAAAAACTTAGAGGTCATGCTTGGCCTGGAAATGTACGGGAGTTGCAAAATACCCTAGAGCGGGCTGCTGTCCTCTCGGGGGGATGGACTATCCTGCCAGAACACATTGTCTTTAACCAGGAAACTCATCCGAATTTGAACTTGGCTCAGGCGATCGCTCAATTGGAACAGAACCTGATCCGTCGCGCCTTGGCTCTATATCCCGAAGAGCCTCACAAAGCTTTAGGGCTGGACACCAAGACTTTTGAGGATAAAAAGCAACAATGGCATCTCTAAACATAGAAACACGTTTGGAGACTCAGACGGTTCTCTACCCAACTCTGCGACACTTGGTTCGCTTCTTGCCTTGGGACCACAAACGGGTTGTCGGCTATCTCCAAGCAGAGGCTAAGCACAATCCGTTTTTAGTGGAAAGTCCTAATTCACTTTCCCAGTCGGGGAGATGCGAAGTTCTTTCAGATGACGTTCTACCTAGTTGGTATGAGCCGTCAGCACAAGGGCCCAATCTTCAAGAGCATCTGTATGGACAAATATCAGCTCTTTCATTATCATCAAGACAACGCCAGGCTTTAGTATATTTGACTCAATGGCTTTCTAGCTCTGGTTATCTAGAAGAAACCGCAGACATTTGGGCTGCCGGTACTGTTTGGAGTCCAAAGGAACTAGAGGCTGTTGTGCCTATCCTTCAAAGTCTCGATCCACCCGGAGTTGGTGCCCGTTCGCTACGAGAATGTCTGCTATTACAGCTTAAAGACCAGCCTCAAAGTCTAGCTACCTTATTGGTACGAGACTACTTAGAGGAGTTGGCGACTTGTACTGCTGGTTCTACAGCAGCAAGGCACAGCCGTGAAGTGCTGCTACAAAAGCTGCGCGAACACGCCCAAATTCCCTTGCATGTAGACTTAGAAATAGAAACTGCGATTCACCAAATTCAGCAGCTAGAACCCAGACCCGCTAGAAATTTTGGTCATAGTGATGCTCCTGTTATTACTCCAGATCTTAAAGCAGAGCCTCAAAAGCTTGGAAATTGGCAAGTTTCCTTAACTTATGAGGTTGAGCAGCGGTTTGCTCTCAATTCCGAAGCCATGGAGCTTTTGAGAACAAACACAGTGCGATCGCAAGCTACTCAACAGATGGAAGCTTCGTTACAAAAGGCTCAAAGTTTGCTCACTGCCTTAAGCCAGTGGCAGGAAAACATCCTCAAAGTCGGTCAATTTCTGGTTGAGCGCCAGCAGTTTTTTTTAAGTAGTCAGGATAAATTAGACTTAGTGCCAACTCCTCAGCAACTGGTAGCTCAAGCAGTGGGACTTAGTAACGCGACAGTGAGCCGAATTGTCCGGGGACGGTATTTGTTAATTTCGGCTCAAAGGAGTAGAATAATTCCCTTAAGTTCGCTCTGTGTGCCGCTTCGCGTAGGAGGACGGACAGCTCAACAGGTGCAGCAACTGCTAACGCAATTAATTCAGGCAGAATCACAGACCAATCCCTATACTGATGAACAGTTGGCCCAGCTTTTGAAGATTCGCTTTGGTCTGCCCATTGCCCGTAGAACAGTAACTAAGTATCGTAAACTAGCGGGTTTAGAGCCATCCCACCATCGGGGCAAACATTCTTAGAGGTGGGATAGTTTAAGCGATCGAGCCTGACATTACATCTAGTTAATGCTAGCAATTTTTTTCTGCAGCACAGCGATGCGCTCCTTCGCACCCGGATGGTCACTTAAAAACGTTGGTGGAGAAGGCTGCTGAAGAAGTTTTTTCAAAAAGTCAACTAGCCCATACGGGCTATACCCTGCCCGCTCCAGGTATTTCTGCCCTTTAGCATCTGCATTAAATTCAACCTGGCGACTGTGGGGCAAATTCACTGCCAATTGAGTACCTAGATTCACCAGTGTATTTTGATCCACACCAACGGCAGAAGCTAGTCCTTGCTGGAGGGCAGCTTGCCGCATTTGGTGGATCAAGTCATTGTTGCAAATATGACCGATTTCGTGACCTAAGACACCAGCCAACTCAGCCTCATTATCAACAGCTTTCATCAGTCCTGAAGTGACATAGACAAAACCACCAGTCGTCGCAAAAGCATTGAGTTGCCGATCTTCGACAATAGAGAAGTGAAAAGGAAATTCAGAACAGTCACTGATATGAGCTACATGTTCACCAACTCGATTGACATAATCTTTCAATCTGGGCTCCGAATCAAATTTATACTGTTGTTGCAACTGTTGGTTAATCTGTTGACCCAGCTGTACTTGCTGTGATGATGATACATTGGAAAGTTGGAGGTATTGACCGCCTTGCAAAAGTAGCTGCACCCAGGAAAGAGAGCTAGCGGGCGTTGAAATGGCAAACTCCAATCCCAAGGCAGTCGCTAAGCCAAGGAAAAAGGACATTACCCGGCGCCAATGACGATGGTGAAAACGAACCATAGTTAGAGTTGAGAGTTTGAACAATAACGACGAGTCTACTTACTTGCCAGTTCCAGAGAGTTTCTTGTGCCTCGAATCTAAACAGAAAAGGGAACAGACAAAAAAAGTATCAAGAAGCACAAAAAGCCAAAATAATTGTGTTAATGCTTAAATAAGTGAGTCCAGAATCTATCGATGCTTGATGCTTAATGTACAGGTAGAAGACGACCGCACAGGTTTGAGTATAGAAAACCTGAAGCGAGCCATTGTCGATAATTTATTTTACATCCAGGGCAAGTTCCCTACCGTTGCGACTAAGAATGATTTCTACATGGCGATCGCGTATACGGTGCGCGATCGCCTGTTCCAACGCTGGATCACCACTGCTGAAACCTACACGCAAAAAGGTTCACGAACGGTTGCCTACCTTTCGGCTGAGTTCCTCCTAGGACCCCACCTAGGCAATAACCTGATCAACCTAGGCATCTACGACAAAGTGCAGCAGGCGAGCGAAGAGTTGGGACTAAACCTCGACGAATTACTCGAACAGGAAGAAGAACCTGGACTAGGTAATGGCGGCTTGGGACGATTGGCAGCCTGCTACCTCGACTCCCTGGCAACTGTAGAGATTCCGGCGCTAGGCTACGGTATCCGTTACGAGTTCGGCATCTTTGAACAGGATATCCGGGATGGTTGGCAGGTCGAAATCACCGACAAGTGGCTGCGCTATGGCAATCCTTGGGAGATTGCGCGTCCAGAGTGGGCAGTAGAGGTGAAACTCGGTGGTCACACCGAAACCTATACTGATGAACACGGACATTACCGAGTGCGTTGGGTTCCCTTCCAGGTTGTCAAAGGCATCCCCTACGACACCCCGATTCTGGGATACAAGGTCTGTACCTGCAATACGTTGAGATTGTGGGCAGCAGAGGCACCGGAGTCATTTGACTTTAAGGCATTTAACTCTGGGGATTACCTGGGTGCGGTGCAGGAAAAGATGGTTTCGGAAAACCTCTCCAAAGTCCTCTATCCCAACGACAACGTTTCCCAGGGTAAGGAACTGCGTCTGGCACAACAAATCTTCTTTGTGTCTTGTTCTCTGCAAGACATGATCCGGATTTTGTTCCGCCAAAAGTTACCTTTAGAGAAATTCCATCAGAAGTTTGTCATCCAACTGAATGATACTCATCCGTCACTCGCCGTTGCCGAACTGATGCGGCTGTTGATGGATGAACACGGCATGGAGTGGGATCTCGCCTGGTATATCAGCCAAAAAAGTTTGGCCTACACCAACCATACCTTACTGCCAGAAGCGCTGGAGCG
The DNA here is from genome assembly GCA_964250845.1 of uncultured bacterium. Taxonomy (GTDB): domain Bacteria; phylum Cyanobacteriota; class Cyanobacteriia; order Cyanobacteriales; family Chroococcidiopsidaceae; genus CAXUIG01. The sequence goes on from CAXUIG010000072.1 coordinate 6,767, forward strand.
CTGGCCTCTGAGCCTTTTTAGCACTCTCCTGCCCCGGCACCTGGAGATCATTTATGAAATTAACCGTCGCTTCCTAGACGATGTTCGCATTAAGTATCCCGATGATGTCGAGCGGTTGAGGCGGATGTCGGTGATCGACGAAAGTGGCGAAAGGTACGTCCGCATGGCAAACCTAGCATGTGTCGGCAGCAGCGCCATCAATGGAGTCGCCGCACTACACACGCAACTGCTACAGCAGGATGTCTTGCGCGACTTTTATGAGATGTATCCCGAGAAGTTCAACAACAAGACTAATGGCGTCACCCCTCGCCGTTTCATGGTGTTGAGCAATCCCAGGCTTTCCAACCTGATCACATCCAAGATTGGCGATCGCTGGATCAAGTACCTGGATGACCTCCGCCAGCTGGAAGCTTTTGTGGATGACCCAGATTTCCGCCGTGAATTCCGCCAGATCAAGCAGGCAATTAAGCAAAACTTAGCGGCTTACATCAAAACTCAAACGAACATTGATGTCAATCCTAACTCCCTGTTCGACATCCAGGCAAAGCGGTTTCACGAGTACAAGCGTCAGCACTTAATGGTGCTGCATATCATCACCTTGTACAACCGAATTAAGGCACATCCCGACATCGACATCACGCCCCGGACATTCCTCTTTGCTGGCAAAGCTGCACCCGGCTACTACACAGCCAAGCTGATCATCAAGCTGATCAACTCCGTAGCAGATGTGGTTAATCGAGATCCTGATGTGCGTGAACGCCTTAAGGTGATCTTCCTGAAGGACTACAGCGTTAAGTCGGCGCAACGAGTCTATCCTGCTGCTGACCTATCGGAGCAAATTTCTACAGCAGGCAAGGAAGCCTCTGGTACAGGCAACATGAAGTTTGCGATGAACGGGGCACTCACCATCGGAACACTTGACGGTGCCAATATTGAAATCCGCCAAGAGGTTGGGGCAGAAAACTTCTTCCTGTTCGGACTGACGGCAGAAGAGGTGTATGCCAAGAAAGCAGCCGGGTACAACCCGATGGATTACTACAATAGCAATCCCGAACTAAAACTCGCGATTGATCGCATCGCCTCCGGCTTTTTCTCCCACGGCGACCCCAACCTGTTCAAACCCCTGGTGGATGACTTACTCTTAAAGGATGAATATCTGCTGATGGCTGACTACCAATCTTACCTAGATTGTCAGGAGCAAGTAAGCCTTGCTTACCGTGACCAAGACAACTGGACACGAATGTCAATTCTTAATGTCGCGCGGATTGGTAAGTTTTCTTCAGACCGTGCGATTCGGGAATATTGTCAGGACAAGTGGAAGGTAGAGCCGGTGCCAGTTGAACTGCAAGATTATGTACAACTAAAAGCAAGCTTGAGAGGGCGTTAGAACCCAAACTACGCTCTCGATGGCATTCATGCCGCAGGTGAAGGTGTACTCCCCTGATTCTTCCGGCGTGAATTCAATTGGTGTTACCTGATGAAAGCTCTAGGTATTGAGCAATGTGAAAGTCAGGTAACACCACTTTTTCGAGGCAACTACTGCGATTGCGAGTCCTTTTGGGCTTTGGTTTTACTGAAGATAAACCACCATAGCTCCAGCCCAATCAAAGCTATGCCGCCTCCAGTTACAGCTGCTTTCACCCCTAATGGTTGCTCAATCCGGCGAAACTGATTTGTTTGTACGGAAGCTTGGGCTGGCATTTCAGCATTCGCTCCTGTTGCCACCCCAAGCAGAAGTCCTAACCCAGCAAGGCTACCCCAAATTTTGCTTTTGCTTAACATTAGAAGAAACTCCGGCTTGACTATGAGGCGGCTTTTGGTTTAAAATTGCGTAAGCGCAGGGCATTAGTAACAACGGAAACAGAACTAAAGGCCATCGCTTCACCAGCGATAATCGCACAGGAGGCACAACTCATGCCTTGGAGTTTGAGTGTTAGGCTATCCATAGCAGCTGCCTTTAACTGGGTACTAGGGATTTAATCACTAAGCGGCTGGATAGCCAGCGGCGGCGATCGCTTCTTTAATTGCTGTGTCAGATGTTTGCGTTTCAACGCTTACCATCTTAGTTTTAGTGTCAGCCTTTACCTTGGCAGTTGGATCAATTGCCGTGACTGCTTTAGTGATAGTGTCTACGCAGGCAGAACAGGCTATTTTGGGTACTTTTAGTTGGAGTGTCATAGTTCAAACTTAGCTTCGTATTCATCCTAAACTCTCCATTCGACTGGAGAGTCAAGCTGTTTCTCAGAAGGGAAAATTAAAAGCCGTTCCTAACTGGTAGGAACGGCTAAGAGATTATATGGATCAGCTTATTGCTAATGTAGAGTAATCTGGAGACTACATCTGGCTCAAGGGAATCTGGATGCAGCGATCGCGCTTAGTCAACCTTCAAATCACCTTTGTCAGGAAACTCATCTGCTGCTGAACGTCTAGTGACGCAAGTGAGTTCAACAAGTCTGTTACTTTAGACGAGGGGCTATAGTCGCTCGGTATGCCGATGATACTTTTACCCAACTTTTGTCCTATTTGATACAAAAATGCCAACTTGGATTCAGTGCTCAGCGAGCCATACTCATGCGTGGGAACATTAGTTCCGCCTTTAACGAGTTCAGCCAACGCCTTGCTGGGGTTTGGATCCAAGATCACCTCATCTTGATCAGTTTTTTGTGCTGGAAGCAAGTCACGCAAAGCATCTACCTGTTCTTGATGGGACAGTTGCTCAATTTTTGTTACCAGCCCAGAAACTTCTGGTGAAGGCGTCCCTAGAGTTTCTGGTGGAATTGAGCTAGCCGCTTTGGTGTAAATTGACGCTAGTGCCGCCAGCTGATCATCTATGTCTAAGCCCTTAAAGGCCTGCACAGATTGTTTTATAGCATCGATATTTGCAGATGTCATAGAAATCTCCAAAAAATTAACTCAATCACTGGGCTCAAAAACGTAAACGTATAATAACGGAGCCGTCCTTAGTTGGCTAAGCTTAAATTTCAGCTCCTGGCTTTGGCTCTGCACCCATGGGTGACACGTAGTCACGGAAAAGAGTAATCTGCTGCTGAAATTCCATTCCTTTGATCTGATCCAACAGCTCTTGTGCTGGAGAGGAGAGCTTATAGTCAGGAGGCATAGGAATGATAGTAGCGCTGTCCATCCCTTGTGCTAGGCGATACCAGACCAGTAGCTTGGTGGTGTCACTCATAGAACCATACATCCGGGTATATTCGCTATCTGCGTTGTTAATCAAGTCACGCTGAAACTGTAATTGTTCTTCGTGGGACATTTCCTTGACTTGATTAAACAGCCCCTCAGCTATATCTGTGCCAACAGTACTTGCTCCTGGGGCTGCTGGCGTAACCGAATTACCCATTTCTTTGTAAATAAAGTAAAACAAACCTAGCTGTTCATCTACATCTAAGCTTTGAAAGCCTTTTACAGCTTTGGTTATATTTTCGTCGTTACTTTGAGTGAATGTCATAGCCACCTCCGATCATGTTAACAACAGCTCAGTTTCTCGATTAATCAGGTTTTTGCTTACCTTAGTACGGAAACTTAAGCCAAACATGCCTGAACAGGCAATGTGTTTTTCCTGTAGGCAATTTTTACCACCTCTTGAACTTTAACAAAGGGTCAATTACACATTAACCCCACGGAAGATAGAGGTTTAGACCTTACTGAAGACAGAGGTAAAGTCAAGATAAGTATTCAACCGGAGACGATATCATTCCCGACGCTGTTGATAATCTTCGGCAGACTGGGGATCTAACTCCCAGCGACGGTCATCGCGGTCGTTTAAAATTTCGTTTGTGCGTAGAAATGCGCGATCGTCCATCTCTAGCCCGACAGCAGCTCCAATTTCATCAACCATATCTTGGTCAGGAGTAGCGACGGTGCCACCAACAGCCTCATCGCCTACCGCAGCTGCCTGTTCCCAAGCGGCATCGATGTCCCCCCCAGTTAGTTCTGGGCTGCTACCAACTCCCTGTTCTACTGTATCAACTTGGCCCCAAACAGCATCCTCATCCGCAGCAGTGAGTCCTGGGCTGGTGAGCGTATATTCTGCCAACTGAGCTGGCATAGTTCCCTCACCGACGTTAAGCTCTGGTTGTGGGTGAACACCAGTTCCGTAGGACTCAGTAATTTCCTGGGGTAGATCTTCAATAACGGCAATTTCTTCTTTTTCTGTTTCTGTGTTATTATTCGCTGCTAAATTGTCTCTATCAGTCATAAAAATAGCTGTGTCTGCATTTCCAGAATAATGCTTAAAAGCCACCTGTAATCTATGCCTTTGGATGCATTTGTGGATGCAGGAAATAATCTATCCCTTTGGAGTGAAGAGAATCTATGGGTCGGATACATACGCTAAAAGAAAAGTGGCTCTAGAACCCTGTCACAAGAGCAAGCAGTGGGTTTGAGGAAGCCGCCCAGAGTAGAATATCGGTCTATTAGATCAAACCAGAAAGTCACATGACATACAACAAAGCCGTTAACAAACGAGTCGCAATCCTGATCGAAAACGGGGTTGAAGATGTAGAGTTTCAAGTTCCTTACAAAGCAATACAGATGGCGGGAGCTGAAGTAGTTGTACTAGGTTCACGCATGGACGAGCAGTATACAGGGAAACAAGGCAAACTTGCCATCAAAGCGGATGGGACGACTACCGTTGCCCTAGCATCGGAGTTCGATGCTGTTGTCATTCCCGGTGGCATGGCTCCAGACAAAATGCGTGCCAATCCCTATACAGTAAGGTTCGTACAACAGGCAATGGCGCAAGGAAAAATAGTTGCTGCAGTTTGCCACGGACCACAAGTTTTGATTAATGGCGATTTGCTTAAGGGTAAACAAGCTACGGGCTTCATTGCCATCCGGCAGGATATAGTTAATGCGGGTGCGAACTATGTAGACGCGCCGTTGGTGGTTGATGGCAACTTGATCACGTCGCGTCAACCTGGAGACTTAGCGATTTTCACCACAGCGATACTTAGTCGTCTTGGTTATGGTGGCAAAGATGCGGCTCTGCCAGACGAGAACGATCTTGATGCCCAATGGTGGAAATTGGCTGATGTCTGGGGAGGCTCAACCAAGGGTGAGATTGTTAAAGGTCTTAACACAGCGCTTGCTGGTGAGCATTATTCCCAGGAAACGTTGGAGAATTATGCCAAGAAGACTGGCGATGCCGAAATGCGATCGCTGTTTCAAGAGATGATCCAGAACAAACAGGATCATATCAAACTGCTGGAAGCGCGTCTTCACGAATTAGGCGAAAAACCCTCTTTAACGACGCAAGCGGCTGATGCTTATGCCAAGTTAAAGACCTCCCTACAGGGAAGTGATGAAATGTTCCTCCTGCGCAGCGCCTTAGAAATTACCCGGATTGGCGTTGTTGATTCCTACGAGCTGCGTCAAAAATACACCGATCCAGTATCAACTGCGCTGTTTACGCAAGCAGAAGTAGACTTACTGCACTACGAGGAGCGTCTTTTGCAACTCTATCGAGTGCGGATGGGAGCTAACGAGTCCGTGAAACCTGGAACGACGACTAGCGGTGCTTTGAGTGCCTAATCAGGAGAAAAAAAATGGAAGAAATTACTAATCAACCGGAAAATCAAAGTCAGCAGGGAACCAGCAACGCTGGTGAAACTGAGCGTTGGGCATCGTTGATCGGCGGGGGGGCATTGGTGTTAATGGGTTTAAAGCAACGCTCTTTAAGGGGTGCCTTGCTAGCAGTTGCCGGTGGCGGTCTGGTTTATCAAGGTTTTAATAAAAAAAGCACTATACAGCAAGCACAGGAAGCAATTGGTATGAACCAAAGCATCAAGGTTGAAAAGACGGTGACGATCAACAAACCAGTGGCAGAACTTTATCGCTTCTGGCACAACTTTGAGAATCTGCCGAACTTCATGAAGCATCTCAAATCCGTGAAGGTATACGATGACAAGCGATCGCACTGGGTGGCAAATGCACCCTTGGGTGCAAGCGTTGAATGGGATGCAGAAATTGTTAACGAGCAAGAGAACCAATTGATTGCCTGGGCTTCAGCTGAAGGAGCGGACGTTGACAACTCTGGTTTTGTGCGCTTTCAACCTGCATCGGGTGGACGTGGCACTGAAGTGAAGGTCGTGCTCGAATACAACCCGCCTGGTGGTGTGCTTACAACTGCGATCGCTAAGCTCTTCGGCGAAGAACCGGAACAGCAGGTCGGAGATGACCTACGCCGCTTCAAGCAACTCATGGAAGCAGGGGAGATTGCGACAACAGAAGGTCAACCCTCGGGTCGCAAGTAGCAGTGATATACTCAGACAAACTGAAAAGGATAAGTCATCCTGAGTGGATGGCTTTCCGGTTTCAGCCACAGGTAAGAAACTGAGTGGCATGTTGCCCCAAGTGAAGCTATGTCCATTGAGACCAAGACTGAGCAGGAAGCACTCTTAAACGAAGGGGCAATTTGGGAACCACTTAGCCCACCAAGTGATTTGATCTTCGATGATGGAGAGCCTTTGGAAACGAATCGCCATCGGATTGCGATGAATGTCTTGATCAATTCGGCGTTGAGTGCCCTAGCTGAGAGATCGGACTTTTTTACAGGTGGTAACATGTTTGTCTACTACAGTCGCACTCAGGCGATGAACCGAGATTTCCGAGGACCGGACTTTTTCGTTGTCCTGGATGTGGACGGTAGCCGTGAGCGCCAGGGGTGGGTGACATGGGAGGAGGAAGGGCGGTATCCTGACGTGATTATTGAGTTGATGTCGCCAAGTACAGCAAAAGTTGATAAGACTGTAAAAAAGACGCTCTACGAGCGAACCTTTCGCACAGCGGATTACTACATCTACGATCCGTTTGCTCCTGAGTCGTTGGAGGGGTGGCACTTAGATGCGAAGCAGCGATATCAGCCTTTGGTAGCAAATAATCGCGGTTGGTTGTGGTGCGAGAGTTTGGGATTGTGGTTAGGGACTTGGGAGGGTAGCATTCAGCGTGAACCACCAACCGCAACTTGTCAGTGGTTACGGTTTTACGATCTTCAAGAAAATTTAGTCTTGCTATCTGAAGAAATAGCTGAGCAGGAGCGACAACGGGCGGAGCAGGAGCGACAACAGGCGGAGCAGGAGCGACAACAGGCGGAGCAGGAGCGACAACGAGCGGAGCAGGAGCGACAACGAGCGGAGCAGGAGCAGCAACGAGCGGAGCAGGAGCAGCAACGAGCAGAAACAGCACAATCGAGAGCTGAGCGGCTAGCGGCTCGGTTGCGGGAACTTGGAGTTGATCCAGATTCTGTATGACCAGCTACAATCCCCTGCCTGAAATCAAAGTCATTCCATTGACTACTAGCAACCCAATACTTCTCGGGTTTTGGGCTAAGCGGTATTGGGAATAGAAAAGGTAAGTGGTTGCCGGTTGACTGCACTGCCCCGATGTACCGGCTTTTTCGCTGGGAACTTCTCCCTTAGTTTTTTTGACCACTCTGGGATTACTTCTCCCTTGGCGTGCGGGAAGAGCGTTCATCCCAAATCTCCAGCATTAGCCATGTCCAAAAAAAGGGAGTAGATCCGGCTCAACATCCTGAAACATAGGAACGGCTCGACGCAGAACCTTGAGTGTGCAAGTATTACCGAGACGCTCTCGTTGCGATGCCCACCTGCTCGGCGGCTTGGAATCATCTTGCCAGCGTACAGCTCTTCGGACCCAACAGTACTCAAAAGAAAAAAATTCCCTTGGTGAGTACCAAGAGGAGAAAAAAGCTCTTCAATATGGGCATTGAGCGCGATTTTTTACTTCGTCGAACTTACGTTATCTCCGGAAACAGGAATAACATTTGGAAATACATAGCCACCATTTTGAGCTGCCTCGGGTGGTAAGTAGTCTCGCCCAGTTAGGCGGAAAGGACTCCCAGCTGGAATGGGCAACCAGTTAGCAGTCCCTGAAGCCGGTTTGGTAGCCGAAAGAGTAATAGTTAGCGAGCCATCAGCATTAAATACCAAATTATCAGGTGTATTGGTACCAACGGAGTAAATATTGTCGGGATTAGGAATTAAGAAACCCCGAGCATCATAAGCAGTTAAAGACCAGAAGCCATTAGTACCGGGGAGTGAAGGTGGCAGACCTCCTGCAGGAAAGGTAATAGTGTATGTATTTGACCCATTAAGGGGTGTTCCGTCAGGTGTTGATGGACTAAAATAAATTGATTCTTGGGGTTGGTTAGCAGCAATACCAACCCTAGCGGTCTGTGTTCGATAAAGGTAGTTCGTTCCATAACTACCAAGCGTGCCGCTACTATCACTCGTGTCTTTTAGGGCAGCTTGGATCGCCGCCACTGCCTGTGCCTCTGTGATTGTGGGACCTAATGAGGAGGGACCGCCATTAGTACCATTACCGATGCCGATCTTGGCGAAATTGGCGATTAGGTTTTTGAGTTTGGTTCGGGATAGCCCCCCACCTCCCACTGATAAAGGATTATTTGCCAAATCTGCGTTTAATTGTTGGAATGCTTTTAGGGCAGTAGCGGGATCGTCCGTCGGTGTTGTGGCTATATCTGCAAGCTGTCTAGGGGTTAGAGGGGTTTGCCCCAGATCAAATACACCAGCAAATTCAGATTCGACCGTCGGCTGAGTGTAGCCACTGCCACCTGGCGGAGTAATGGTATACCCGGACTGTAGATTCAGAGCATAAGCTAAACTCTCTTCAGAAGCTTGATTAGTGACAAAAGTTCGAGAGAGTAGCCAGACCGAATTAGTATCGGACCGAATCTGTGTATACCCTCTCGGAATAGTCCCGCGCCAGCCTGGTGGAGTGATATAGTAATTACCAGGCGATGTCACATTGAGGTTCCCTGGGGTAGTCAAGGTTGGTCCAACGTCGCCAATGTAGCCCAAAGTATCTACATAGGCATTGAGTACCATTATGGAATAAAAGTTATTATTAGGATTTGCCGGAACAGTCACGGTAACAGGGCCTTGACTCAAATTCAAGTAGGCGTTTCCGTAGAGCGTGTCAACATTAGGACCGAAGAAAGGATCGTCAGGTGTAGAAAGCCGCGTATTCAGGTTAAATTCGCTGTTAACAATTGCTAGTGGGGAACCTTCTGGATTCACAGGATTTTGCAGCGCCAGGTCTTGATACTCTTTGCCTTTTTCAGCTACCAAAGGGTAGCCGTAGATAAAAGCTGCTTCTGCAATCTGTTGCTTTTGTGCCTCTGTCGGGTTAGTAATGACGCGAGATTCAAGTTCATTGAACAGACGACTATTGTCAGCTAGTACACGATTAACCCCAATGTTGGTTAATGCTATTGTTGCTAGTGAAATGACCGAGAACCTTACTGAGAGTGATTTTCGACTTAACATTTCAGTACCAAGAAGTTGCTTGCTTGTAAAGTACTGTAATCCCATAGAGTTACGTGATTATAAGTCAAGCAGAGCATAACAAAATGTAACCCTCCCCAGCATTACGAAGCAATGAGGGTTTGGGGCGACTGCGTTCCCACGGGCATTCCTCGACAACTCCGTTCCATCCAAGTCTGTGTTTGTCGGGGTTGGGTTAACTGCTGGCTTATAGGTCTTTGTCTCAAGCTCGGCTTTGAACGCGATTAACTCCGACTCGTCGTAGATCAGGACAGAGCGAGTTTCGCCCAACTCGAAGCCGTCCGCCGAGCTTCCCCTCCTTGGCTTTGAATACCACGTCGCGATTCAATTACTGGGGAGATTAAGGAGAATTCTTTGAGATGCACTTCGCGCTTCGATTGTCCTTTGAGGGAACAACTGTCAATTTACCCGATTCTGGTCTTAACCGAGAAGTATTGACTAGCAACCGTGAATCTAGTTCGCCTCAACTTAAATTTGAAGTCAGCCGGATTCTCAACGAGTTGATGCAGGAGGGTTACGTCGTGGATGAAGATGCGATCGCTGCCGTGAGTCCCTATCTAACCCACCATTTAATCGCTTTGGTCGCTATAGTCTAGATTTAAAGCGACATCCAGCACCGCCAGTGAATTAAGCAAACGGATGTTGACACTCCCCGGCGTGAACGCACGGGGATTCTTGGATCATTGATGCAACTTGCTCTCTCCAGGATTTCTCCAGTCAAAGTAGAGGTCGCTTCTCCCCAAGCGTTGTACGGATCTAGCCCGAAAGTTCCTGTATGCCCTACAGTACTTAATCCCCGACTTAGGATGATCTGAGCAGATGCATAGTCTCTTGGCAGTACACATCCACATTGACAAGCGTGGGTACGAGTGCTAAGAGACTTTTTGACTATTGCATGACACTCAGGGCATTCTTGGCTTGTTCCAGCAGCAGGAACGGCAACAGTAACCTTTCCAAATACTTTGCCAAAATATTCCAACCAAACTCGAAACTGATACCAAGATGCGTCGTTAATTGACTTAGCAAGACAGTGGTTTTTTACCAGATTTTTAATCCTCAAATCTTCGTAAGCTACTAAGTCGTTTGACTTGATTACGCACCGCGCCAACTTTATAGCGTGGTCTTTACGTTGCCTACTTATTTTAAGGTGGTTATTACCTAAAATTACTCTTGCTTTACGACGATTACTTGACTTCTTAACTCGTCTCGACAGACGCTTTTGTGCTTTCTTTAACCTCTTCTCTCCATGCCGTAAAAATCTTGGATTATCAACCGTTTCTCCTTTTGAGTCAGTGTAAAAGTCAATTAGACCTACGTCTAACCCGATAGCAATCCCAGACGGCTCAACCGACTCAGAACGCGCATGTTTCCGGGGGGAGTACTCCCCCCGGAACACTGCGCGGTCAACACCAATATTGAACTGAACATAGTAGCCGTCAGCACATTTCACTAACCTCACTCTTTTGATTTGCAGAACGGCCGGTAAAAATGCAAGTCTCTTGTACCTTTGAGCTTAAGCTTACCTATACCTTTTTTGTCAGTAAAAGTAATTGATTTACGATCTTGGGCAAGCTTCCACCCAGTAGACTTGTACTCAACCGAACGACAATCTTTTTGGAATTGAGGATAGCCCTTCAAACCAGGTATTTTGTTTTTGCAGGTTTCGTAAAATCTACTGATAGAAGACCAGGCTCTCTCCGCTGCGGCTTGTCTTGCTTGAGAGTTAAGTTCATCGGCAAAAGGGAATTCTTTGGCCAGAACCGCGCATTGCTTATTCAAATCGTACTTTGTAGCTTTTGGGTTATCTATCCAAAAGCGAAGTGCTTTGTTCCTTACAAACTGGCAAGTACGAATTGCATCGTCAATAGCTGCAAACTGGCTATTTTTCCCGTAAGCTTTGAACTCGAATACAAGCATTGCTATTTACTATATTATGCTGAGTATTATAGCACAAAGTCGAGAGAGGAAGGGCGAGGTTTTAGACCCAATTTTTCGATAATTTACCACTTTTTATATGGTAAAAATTTTCCAGACATGATCAGTTTAACGCGATCGCCTTTGGGGTCTTCTTCTTTCTCTACATCTAATGTAAAGTCAATCGCGCTCATAATTCCGTCACCAAACTTTTCGTGAATCACGGCTTTGAGAGGCATTCCGTACACCTGCATAATTTCGTATAAACGATAAATTAGGGGGTCAGTCGGAACAACGGGGCCAAGTCCTTTAACGGGGCATTCTGTCAGTTCTTTAACATAAATCTGGTCAAGCCCTAATGCGTGAATCATTTTACTCGCCTCCTCTTCAGAAGCACTGGATTGACGGTAGATAACAGATGCAATCCATACCTCGTCACGTCCAAGAATCTTTTCCAAATCGGTAAAGCTCAGTCCCTTATCCTTTTTTGCAGCCAAAAGTATTTGAGTGATTTCGGGAATAGACACTTGAAACTCCTAAGTCTAACTAATTCGTTGGCAGGTTGTATGCCTGATGATATTCCATCCTAACCAGGATGCCTAATATAAAAAATCCCCCGCCTAAGGCAGGGGATTTTCTTTTATCTAGCTACAACCCTAGTTTTTTCAGTGAACTACAGAAGATCAGCCAAATTTACCAGCAGTCGAGGCTATGAGGAAGGCGGCGTAGGTGAGGACATAACCAACCGTGAAGTGGGCTAGACCAACCAGACGACCTTGGACGATGGACATAGCAACGGGCTTGTCCTTCCAGCGAACCAAGTTGGCGAGTGGGGTGCGCTCGTGCGCCCAGACCAGAGTTTCAATCAACTCTTGCCAGTAACCACGCCAGGAGATCAGGAACATGAAGCCGGTTGCCCAAACCAGGTGTCCGAAAAGGAACATCCAGGACCAGACCGCCAGGTTATTCATGCCGTAGGGCGTGTAGCCGTTAATCAGCTGAGCTGAGTACAGCCAGAGGTAATCACGCAGCCAGCCCATGAGGTAAGTGGATGACTCATTAAACTGAGCTACGTTGCCTTGCCAGATTCCTAGATGTTTCCAGTGCCAGTAGAACGTTACCCAACCAAGCGTGTTAAGCATCCAGAACGTGGCGAGGTAGAAGGCATCCCAAGAGGAGATGTCGCAGGTGCCTCCCCGACCAGGACCATCGCAAGGGAAGGAGTAGCCGAAGTCCTTCTTATCGGGCATCAGCTTAGAGCCACGGGCATCCAACGCGCCCTTGACCAAAATCAGGGTGGTGGTGTGCAGACCGAGGGCGAATGCGTGGTGTACCAGGAAATCGCCAGGGCCAATCGTCAAGAACAGAGAGTTGGTGCCGGAGTTAATGGCATCCAGCCAGCCCGGTAACCAGGCAGCACCAGCAGTGGACGCAATACTGTCTGGATTTGACAACAGAGTGTTAAAGCCATACAGCACCTTGCCGTGAGAACCCTGGATGAACTGGGCAAACACCGGCTCAATCAGAATTTGCTTTTCAGGCGTCCCAAAGGCAACCACGACGTCGTTGTGGACGTACAGGCCCAAGGTATGAAAGCCCAAGAACAGCGACACCCAGCTCAGGTGCGAGATAATCGCCTCTTTGTGCTTCAGAACGCGGTCGAGTACGTTGCCTTTGTTTTGCTCAGGGTCGTAGTCGCGCACCCAGAAAATTCCGGCGTGGGCGAAAGCTCCCACCATGAAGAAGCCAGCAATGTACTGGTGGTGGGTATACAGCGATGCCTGAGTCGTAAAGTCCTGCCCTATGAATGCATAGGGAGGTAGAGCGTACATGTGCTGCGCTACTAGGGAAAGAGCAGTACCTAGAGCTGCCAGGTGTATAGACAACTGGAAGTGCAGAGAATTGTTATAGGTGTCGTACAGCCCTTGGTGAGGTAAGTTGAACTGCCCTTCAGTTTTGATGCCAAAGAAGTTCTTGGCGTTCAGCATCTCTTTGATGCTGTGACCAATTCCGAAGTTGGTGCGGTACTGGTGACCGGCGATGATGAAGATTACCGCGATCGCTAGGTGGTGGTGGGCCATATCCGTCAGCCACAGGGACTGTGTCTGAGGATGGAAACCACCCAAGAATGTGAGAATCGCAGTTCCTGAACCCTGAGCTGTACCGAACAGATGCCCAGCCGTATCCGGGTTGGCAGCGTAAGCACCCCAGTTGCCGGTGAAGAATGGCTTCAAGCCTTCTGGGTGCGGCAGGGTGGTCAGGAAGTTATCCCAACCAACGTGCTGTCCGCGAGATTCCGGGATAGCAACGTGAACCAAGTGACCGGTCCAAGCCAGAGAGCTGACCCCAAACAAACCTGCCAGGTGGTGGTTCAGCCGTGGCTCAGCACTCTTAAACCATGACAGGCTGGGACGGAACTTGGGCTGCAGGTGCAGCCAACCGGCGAACAAGAAGATCGCCGCCAACAGCAGCAGGAACACTGAACCGGAGTACAAGTCATTGTTCGTCCGCATGCCAATGGTGTACCACCAGTGGTAAACACCAGAGTAAGCAATGTTGACCGGGTAATTTGCGCCCGCTTGCGTGAACGCATCTACTGCCGCTTTACCAAAGTGGGGATCCCAAATCGCGTGGGCGATGGGACGGATATGCAGCGGATCTTTAATCCACTGTTCGAAGTTACCTTGCCAGGCCACGTGGAACAGGAGGCTAGAGGTCCACAGGAAGATGATTGCCACATGACCAAAGTGGGTAGCGAAGATCTTTTGGTAAAGATTCTCCTCTGTCATGCCATCCCAGCTTTCAAAGTCATTGGCCGTCGCTATCCCGTACCAGAGCCGACGTGTTGTCGGATCCTGAGCGAGATCCTGGCTAAATTTTGGAAATTTTGTTGCCATAGGTTTGGTGAATCTTTTTCCATTTAGCCATCAGCTTTCAGCGTTCAGCTTGTGGCTGACTGCTGACCGCTGACAGATGAATGCTAGCCTACTGAAATTATGCGCGCCTCGAAGAACGCCCAGATAGTGACGATGGCTCCCAAGAGGTAGTGAGCCACCCCTACAGCCCGACCCTGAATAATGCTCAGAGCACGAGGCTGAACCGATGGGGCAACCTTCAGCTTATTGTGAGCCCAAACAATAGACTCGATCAATTCTTGCCAGTAGCCGCGACCACTGAACAGGAACATTAAACTAAAGGCCCAAACAAAGTGAGCGCCCAAGAACAGCAGGCCATAAGCCGACAGGGGTGTACCGTACGACTGAATCACTTGAGCCGCTTGAGCCCATTGGTAGTCACGCAACCAACCGTTGATGTTGATTGCACTTTGAGCAAAGTTACCACCAGTGATATGAGATATGGTGCCATCTGGATCAATAGTTCCCCACACATCCGACTGCATTTTCCAGCTGAAGTGGTAAACCGCAATCGATATGGTATTGAACATCCAGAACAGACCCAAGAACACATGGTCCCAACCAGATACTTGGCATGTACCACCCCGACCAGGGCCATCGCAGGGGAACCGGAAGCCCAAATTCGCCTTGTCTGGAATCAGACGAGAACTACGGGCAAACAGGACACCCTTGAGCAGGATCAGGACAGTGACATGGATTTGAAATGCGTGAATATGGTGGATCATAAAGTCCGCCGTACCCAGCGCTATCGGCATCATAGCAATCTTGCCACCTAAAGCAACGATCCCGCCACCGAAGGCGTAGCTAACCGGCTCTAGCGCATTGGGAGCGGTTGAGCCTGGAGCTAAGGTGTGGATGTTTTGAACGAACTGGGCAAACACCGGCTGCAGCTGAATCGCTGTATCCGAGAACATATCTTGGGGGCGACCCAAGGCTTGCATGGTGTCGTTATGAACGTACAAGCCAAAGCTGTGGAAGCCTAGGAACATGCACACCCAGTTTAGGTGAGAGATGATCGCATCTCGGTGACGGAGAATCCGGTCCACCACGTTATTCTGGTTCACGACTGGGTCGTAATCCCGCACCATGAAAATGGCAGCGTGAGCGGCTGCGCCAACGATACAGAAGCCTCCAATCCACATATGGTGGGTAAATATGGAAAGCGCTGTGGCGTAGTCAGTCGCTAAGTACGGATACGGTGGCATCGCGTACATGTGGTGTGCCACGATGATGCTGATCGAGCCAACGGATGCCAGGTTGACCGCTAGCTGAGCATGCCAGGAGGTCGTGAGGTTTTCGTAGATGCCCTTGTGGCCTGTA
This sequence comes from uncultured bacterium, assembly GCA_964250845.1. Classification (GTDB taxonomy): domain Bacteria; phylum Cyanobacteriota; class Cyanobacteriia; order Cyanobacteriales; family Chroococcidiopsidaceae; genus CAXUIG01. Next base: position 22,260 of record CAXUIG010000072.1, read on the forward strand.
CCCGTAAAGGGACCTTTGTGGTTCTCTAGGATCTCTTTAATGCTGTGACCGATACCCCAGTTGGTGCGGTACTGGTGACCAGCGATGATGAATATCACTGCGATCGCCAGATGGTGATGAGCAATATCCGTCATCCAAAGACCGCCTGTTACCGGGTTCAAGCCGCCCTTGAAGGTGAGGAAGTCAGCATACTGACCCCAGTTCAGAGTCCAGAAAGGCGTCAACCCCTTGGCAAAACTTGGATATAACTCTGTCATCAAGCTGCTGTTCAAGATGAACTCTTGGGGCAATGGAATTTGCCCTGGGGCTACCCCAGCATCCAGCAGCTTATTGATCGGCAATGACACGTGAATCAGGTGTCCAGTCCAAGCCAATGAGCCTAAGCCAAACAGTCCAGACAAGTGGTGGTTCAGCATCGACTCCACATTCTGGAACCATTCCAGTTTGGGAGCGCGCTTGTGGTAGTGGAACCAGCCTGCAAAAAGCATCAGACCTGCTGCCACCAGACTTCCAATCGCAGTGCAGTAAAGCTGGAATGAATTTGTAAACCCAGCTCCCCGCCAAACTTGGAACAAGCCGGAGGTGATTTGAATTCCGTGGAAGCCACCACCGACATCTCCATTCAAAATGCCTTGCCCGACGATGTCGGACACCACTTGGGCACTCGGTTTGATATTAAGCGGGTCTGTTAACCAAGCTTCGTAATTGGAAAACCTAGCGCCTTGGAAGTACAGCAAGCTAAACCACAGGAATATCACAGCCAATTGGCCGAAGTGGGCGGCGAAGACTTTGCGGGATACTTCTTCTAAGTCGCTGGTTTGACTATCAAAATCGTGGGCGAGGGCGTGCAGGTTCCAAATCCAAGTTGTGGTTTTGGGACCTCTGGCTAGGGTGCGGTCAAAATGACCCGGTTTAGCCCACAATTCAAACGAGGTGGGAACCGGGTCTTGATCGACTACAACCCTTGCCTTTTTCTCCTCGCGCTCCGGAGGACTAATCGTCATTCAGACTCTCCTCTCTAGACAAGGAATGAGGGATCGTTAACCCCACCGGGTGTCTTCGGGCTGAGTCAGCCACTGTCACTTATTCAGTTGGCTGAACCAGTGATGAAGACCGCCTGTGGAAAGTGCTTTCTCGATGAATTATAAGATGCTGACTGGGTGGGTATTGGAACCTTGTTTACAATAATTCAAATTCGCTAGATTGCAAGCCGATTCTGGCATACAAGTTTAAACGATTGGCCAAAAAGTCAATAGTTTATTCGTATTATTTACAAAGCTAAATAATATCCGCAAAATATCGTTACAAAGCAGGTTGAACAGGAGTCTGTGAGCGATTCTGACTCCGAGACTCCTGTTCGGTAATGGAATTTGAGGAAGATTGAGCCTTTTGGGATATAGTTCCGTATGCACAGTTTCAGCCAAAATGAAATGTCAGTGGCTTAGGAGGATTGCTGGGTGATTGATATAAATTGGTGGCAGACGACTGCGAAAGCGGTACTCGCGTCCCTAATGACATTGGTTCTGGTCTTGAGTGTGGTTAGTTGTGGCGATCGCTTCGCTGGCTCGGGTCGCGCCCTTACCGCTGCAACCCAGGCAGTATCTCGTAGCCTCAGTCCTTCTCAACCCTCTGGAAATATTTCCGAGGTTTCCCCGCCAGAAGTCATTCAAGCGCTGAGTCAAGCCGAAGATGTTTACCAACCCCAAGTGGAAATTTTGAGTCCTCAACCCGATGAGGTTCTCCAAGACAACACAGTGACGTTCAGGTTTCAGGTTAAGGATCTTCCCATCTTCAAGAATCCGGAACTGGATCTAGGTCCCCACCTACAAGTTATTCTGGACAACCAACCTTATATACCTGTTTATGATCTGAATCAACCGCTGGTTTTCCCAGACTTACCCCCTGGAACCCACACCCTACGTGTCTTTGCCTCCCGCCCCTGGCATGAGAGCTTCAAGAATGAAGGCGCTTACGCCAAGACAACATTTCACATTTTCACCAAAACTCAAGACAACAATCCTGACCCAGCCCAGCCACTATTGACCTACAGTAATCCCCAAGATAGCTATGGCGCGGAACCTATCCTGCTGGACTTCTACCTGACCAACGCCCCTCTCCACCTCGTTGCCCAAGAAAAGCCTAACGACGACATTGCTGATTGGCGCGTTCGCTGCACGATTAATGGCAACAGCTTTGTCTTAGATCGCTGGCAACCACTTTATCTCAAAGGCTTTAAGCCAGGAAAGAACTGGGTGCAATTGGAGTTTCTTGATGAACAGGGAAACCCTGTCAAAAACGTATTCAACAACACAGTACGGCTGATAAGCTACCAACCTAAGGGTAAAGACAGTCTATCCAAGCTTATGCGTGGTGAACTTTCAGCAGCTGAGGCTCGCGGCATTGTAGACCCGAACTACACTGCTGTCAAAATCCCAGATGCTACACCTACACCCAGCCCATCGCCTTCACCAGCTGCACCCACACCTACCCCGACACAAGCTCCAGTAACGCCACCAGCAGAAACTTCGCCGGAATTGGAACCAGCCCCATCAGCTCAACCACAACCAAAAGATTCCAAACAGCACGGCTTCTTTAATCAGTCTCGGCGTCCAGCTGCCACGCCGTTGCCCAACTTGCCTCCAACTCTACCAGAGATCATCGATGCTGCTCCGGACGAACCTGTAGTACCTAAGGCGACTCCTCAACCAGAAATTTCACCCCTTTCTCCCACACCTTCTCTAGAACAGACTGATTTCTAAAACTGTTCAGGCTGTCTATCAGTGACTCAGCCAATGTTTGACTAAGATTTAGCGGTGTCAGTTGCTCTACCTAAACTTTCTCGCCTCAAGGGAGAATAGGATTAATCACCCCTTAAGTATAATTTTAACCATAGCAAAAAGTGAGACAATTAAAAAGTTGTTCTCACATCCAACAGTCATGGAGAATTGAGATGAAACAAATAATTGCTCGGCTGCGAACCTTTGGATTACGCCAAATCATCACTGTCTTTTTGGCAACGGTCACATTTTTAGTTTTTCCTGCCTTTAACCACAGTGCATTGCTTCAAGCCCAGGCTGCGACAACAATCGATACCGGAGAGTACAATCCTGTAACCCCCGAGACTGTTAAGCGGATTCAAGAAAAGGCTGAAGACCTGGGAGATCGTCCTGAAAAACGAATTGGTGATACTGGTTTGGAGAACATTAGACAGCTTGGAGAAAAGATTCCTAAAACTATTGAACTAAAAGCCCGTCAACTAGGTGCCACTATTAACCCAAATGAGCCGAACAAAGAAGAGGCTATGGAGAAGGCTCAAGAAAAAGTTGATAATGATTGAGCCAGATTTCTATACTAGTCTGAGTTATATTGCTCTCAGACGCTAGGCTTTCCCAAGCCTTTACCTGTTTCTAAAATTCAAGCCTGGAATTGGCATCGCCCAGTCTGCTCAAGCCTAGATCGGATTGCTTCGAGCCAGTTCCAGGTTATTTATTCTGCCGATAACTGCTAAACTACTGCATTTTCAATAATCGTCAGCGTTTTCGCCGTAGCATCCAGGGTAGCAGTGACCCCAATCGGCAATACAGCATTTTCTGTGACATGCCCAAACATGAGGTTGTAAAGGGTGGGCTTTTGCAGCGGCTCAAACCGATCTCGCAAAACTGCTTCCAAGCTCAGGGTTTGAGGAAAGGACGGTTTAAACTGATTGGGATAACAATCGACAAAGTGACCTAGTAGTCTGTCAGGGTTGAAATGAGGGATAGAGTCGTTTAAGCTTAATGCG
>CAXUIG010000073.1:0-25808 GCA_964250845.1 uncultured bacterium
TTTCCGTTGTTACCAACGCCTTGCGCTTGCGTAACTTTCAAGCAAAAGCCACCTTGTAAAAGAATACCTATGGGGGAGCTATCTTTGTGCTGGGGGAGTAAGTGTATGTCATACTTCAGTTAGCGGATGACGATGGGGGATGAACTCATGCCCATGACCAAGGTTGGAGGACGCTATCAGGTCGTTGTTCCCAAAGAAATTCGAGAGGTTCTGAACCTGAAACCCGGTGACTATCTAGAAGTCAAAATTGTGGACCCAGCAGTAGTAATGGTACTGCAAGCCTCTTATACCTCGCGGCTGTTTGGGAAACATCGGCAGGTTTGGCAGGAGGAAGATGCGGTGAAGTATGTGCGGCGTGAGCGGGAATCATGGCGCAATTAGCTGACCTACAGGGGCACAAGATTGGTCTCGATCCGGTGGTATTTATCTATGCCTTGGAAGATCATCCTACTTTTGGCGATCGGGCGACTCAACTGTTTGAACAGATTGAGCAAGGGGCATCTCTGAAGACTGAATCGCCTGATTTCACGCCCCAAGGAATGGATGTAGACAATGAGAAAAATTCGTGTGGCTCTAATTGAAGACCATGAGCTTACCCGTAAGGGGATCTTAAGGGCGCTGGGGAGAGCGTCTGAAATTGAAGTGGTAGGTGTGGCGAGCAATGCCAAAGATGGACTACAGATGCTTTTGATAGCTCAGCCAGATATTGCAATTGTTGATATTGGCCTACCAGATCAGGATGGGATTGAGCTAACACGGCAACTTAAGGCCATGCAGAAGGCAGATTCAGGGCCACTGACCAAGGTGTTGATTTTGACGCTACGAGATAATAAAGAGACAGTAGTGGCAGCGTTGGCCGCAGGGGCCGACTCTTACTGCACGAAAGATATAAGTTTTGATGACTTGCTCGAAGCAATGCATGTCACCCTAAGGGGTAATGCTTGGATTGACCCTCAAATTGCGAGGATTCTGCGGGGAAAGATTAATTACGAGCAAAACTAGGACAATTCAACTTGTGGTTGAGGTTCCCCCTTTTTTAGGTTGCCGAAGAGCGCGATCGCGTCGGTTGGCGATGTTTTGACATTTATGCAAGAGCCCCGCTAGTTAGCTGGACTAACTAACGGGACTTTATGATCCGTTTAGTATACTTCGTTCAACCGCAGGTTTCTATGCTCTAGCAGCCGTTTTTTTCGCTCTAGCAGCCGCTTTCTTCCGCTTCAATCCAATACCCAGACCGCCTGCTACCAGCATCCCGACAGTCGTCGTCGGCTCAGGCACGCTAGCAGATGTAACCTGAACGCTAGAACTGGAGTCTAGGATTGGGGTACCATCAGGTCTATAGAAGAGATTGAAGGTAGTGACACCAGGACCCACCACTTCTCCGCTCGGAGTTCGAAGATTGGTGAGAAAGTAATTGTATGAGGTTCCTCCAATATCCGCGTCTAGCACGCTGATGTTCTTCGATTGGGTGTCAAAGTCAAATCTGAGATATCGGTCGTTAGAGACACCATTGGCAATTTCACTTCCAGTTTCAAGTAAGTTCTGTGCTGGATCGAAAAAGGAAATGTCAAGTGACTGCAAGAACTGAGTCGGTCCTGCACCAGATTCTGAGATCACTGCCGGAGCCTTGGTTTCGTCATAGCTGAAAGTGCCAGTTGCAGAGTAACCCTTGTCTCCTTTCCAGCTAAAATTAAAGTCAGCTGCTTGTGCTGGATTCATCGCTACCGAGATTGTAGCCAAAACAGAAGTAGTAGTTGCTGCAAGTGCAACAGCCTTTGTCAAGGAATTTCTCATACTAGATTGCGCTCCAAAAAGTAGGTATTGAAAACTCTAGAGCTCAGTTGAAGAAAACCGAGCTTAATTTAGCCTGATTCAGCTTTGGTAGTTCATCTGTACGAGTGCTTGAAATCTTCAAACCGGCCCTGTTGTGGTAAAAAAGCTAGACCGTGAGGACTACCGAAGCCAGTAAACACTGGCGTAGTTGCACCGTTTGTAAGGTTTAGAGTGCCAACGAAGCCACCGGAGGCGGCCGCTATGTAAGCAGTGCCACGGTCGAAGGGACCGCTAACTTGATAAACGGCACCGCCCGAGGTGTCAGCCACTAGGAGAGTGCTCTCAGCTTTGGGGGCAAAAACAGTATCATCCGCTACATAGTCTGGGTGAGACACCACGCTCACCTGCTGTCGTAAGGTGCCTGGATTTTTGACGGTGACCAAATTTTTATCGGCTTCACCGTCGATAATCAAGTCTCCATTGGGAGTGATACCTAGCGAGTCAGGGTCTGTGAGATTGAGGCTGATAGTTTGTCCTGTAGCGCTGTCTACTGCTATGGTATTGCCGAACAATACAGGGGTGACTGTAGCTTTACCACCACGTAATGTGAGCGTGGCTAGAACTGGGTTGATGTTTACACCATTGCTATCTAGTGTCGGTTCTGAGGCGTCTATGAAGATCTGACCGTTTAGAAAAACCAAGTCGTCATAGCCTCCACCACCATTGATTGAAGGCAAAATGTAGGTTTGCTCGAAACTTGTTCTCGGGTTAATAATCGTCAGCTTTGGGTTCCCGTCTTGATTTAATAACGCATACACCTGATGGGTGATCGGATTGACACGGAGGCCATCGTTGTGGCCCGGCACGCTGAATGTCTTTACCAACTGCCCACTCTTCGTGTACTCAGCGACTGTGGTCGACAAGCCATCAGAGCCGTCCGACTTGGTGCCGTTGCCATAACCCACATAGACCTTGTCCCCATCCACGGCAACTGAGTCGGGTTGGGAAGTATTGGGTGGGTTCTGGGCGAACACCGAAACATTGTAGCCAGAAGGAGCAGTAATGTCGGCCGCTACAGCTGGCCCAGACTTATATAACAACGCTAGGATTGAAAGAATTGTGGTACCTGCTAAAAGAGTTTTCGTAACTCTTTTACCTGTTCTTGTTGACATAACTTCCCTCGCTTATCTTTTTAATAGAGCCAGACATCAAAACTATATAGATGTCAGGTTAAATTAAAGCTAAGAAAGCATTAAAAGTGTCAATCCAAGATATCGAAAAATGTTGATTCCGTATAACTGGACTAAGGCATCTGGTGTCTGAAGGAGCTTCAGCCACTCGAATATCGGACTGAGAATCCGTTTAGAAAGACAGACTCTCATGCCGCCACTCGTACTCCATGTAGCTCGCCGTCTCCAATGCTTGAGCCTGTCCTAGCAATTTCGCCACTACATATAGAGACATATCAATACCAGCCGAAATGCCGCCAGAGAGGATGAGATGACCGTTATCCACAATGCGATCGCTGGGACAAATTTTCGTTCTAGGAGCTAATTCTCTCAGGGTTTCAATCGCTCCATGATGAGTCGTGGCAGACAAACCGTCCAATAGTCCAGTCTGGGCAATTATCAAGGCTCCCGTACAAACCGAGAGCAACAGTTCTGTTTGTTGAGCACACTCTTTCACCCAATCCAGCAAAACTGTGTTGTGCATTTCTCGCCGTGTACCGTAGGGCTTACCGTCGAGCGTATATCCGCCGCCACCGGGCACTAGCAAAATATCAGGTTTAGGACAATTTTCAAAAGTATAGCGAGGATTGACGCTCAATTGATTTCGGGCAAGCACAGGCGACTCTGTTTCTGCCACTGTATAAACGTTAAATGGCTCTAATCCATCCCGTTTTCCTGTAATCGAAAACACTTCAAACGGTCCGGCAAAATCTAGAACTTCGACATCGTTAAATATGAGAATAGCAAGATTCTTAGGGTGAATCATAAGTATTTTTCCGGCGGCACAGTTTTTTTTGCAGAACGTTCATGACAAACATACTGTGCTCTGTAGGTAGTAATAAAGTATTCACAATTGTTCAAAAGCAGAGGTAAAAATGAGCATTAAATTGTATGAATTCGATTGGTCTCAAAGCGGTTATAATGTGCGGTTTCTGCTGTCTTTGCTGAGTCGGTCTGACGAAACCAAAGTTGTGAAGGTGATGGAGGGCGAACACAAAGCACCGGAATACCTGCACTGCGGTAAGCTGTAAGCGATGCCAGTGAAATAGCAGTTAAGTTCGTGGGCAATGGTAATAGTCGTTGTAGTCATTAATTTAGCTCTAGCCCTGATGCTCCTTTATGGGGCTTGGCTAGTGAGGAAACTCCGGCAACCACTGGGGCGGATAGCAGATATCATATCTAAATTTGAGCGCAGTATCCAGAGGGTGCTGCAGGCGGCACCTAACGCTATTTTAAAAGGGCAGTTGGGTATTCAGCTGCTGGGACAGAAGCATATTCAGCTGGAGCCACAACTCCAACGAGTGCGGCTGGCTCTAACCTTACTCGGTCTGGGACAGCAAGTTTGGCGGCGGTTCGTCCTAGCACAGCGATCCCGCTGAACGCATCACGATATTTTCCTTTTGCTAAAAGTCTTTGGCAAAATACAGATTAAGCAACCATTGTCTGAGGTATCTTGTCATTGGGAGAAGACTAGCGTACTGGCCAAAGGTGCCGTAAGGATGGCACTGTCGTGCAAGGCGTGAAAACCTGCCTAAAATGGGTGTAAGGAGAGAGAGCACGAGATGTCTAACAACAGTTCTGGAGTATTTATTGGCGGTGTGTTACTGGGCGCTGCCATCGGTACCCTTACCGGTTTGCTGATAGCTCCGCGCAGCGGTCGGGAAACGCGTCAGTTGTTGAAGAAATCTGCCGATGCTTTACCAGAATTGGCAGAAGATTTATCCACGAGTGTGCAGCTCCAGGCAGATCGCCTCTCTGAATCTGCCCGGAGCAACTGGGATGAAACCCTAGAACGACTGCGGGAAGCGATCGCTGCTGGGATAGATGCTACTCAGCGGGAGAGCCAAGTACTGAAGCGGGACGCTGAAGTTCCCCCAGATTCCACTCCACCCCTTCTAGATCGCTTATAGGCCCCCTGCTGTGATTGATCCCGTGTTTTGGCTCGGACTGTCCATTCTGTTAGTCGCCTTCAGTCTCACCGTATTTTTAGTGGCGGCATTGCCCGCCTTGCAAGAGATAGCGCGGTTGGCTCGCAGTGTCGAAAAGCTGGTTGACACCTTGAGGCGGGACTTACCTCCTACTTTGGAAGCCATCCGCCTGACTGGTATGGAAATCAGCGACTTAACCGATGATGTCAGTGATGGTGTCAAAAGTGCCGGTCAAGTCGTAAAACAAGTGGATCAAAGCCTTGGTAGCGCCAAAAAGCAGGCTCAAAAGGTGCAAGTTAGCACCCGTAGCGTTTTTGTCGGTGTCCAAGCCGCTTGGAAAAGCTTGACGCGTACTCCATCTACTCCATCTAATCGTCGCTCCAGCGATCGTCTCTCGCCGGGTCAAAGAAGGGCACTTCAGTCGCGCGATCGCCCAACCGTTACGAATCCAGAGGCGTTAGCGTCTGGGGAGGAGAATCGCGCTCAAGATCCTCGATTGTATCGCGACCCTGACCCTCAGCGTGAAACCCCTCGCCAGCAAAGAGTCCTCGAAGATTTTGAGCACCTAAACTCAGACACGGGTGAACTTAATAGCGATGAAACCTGATAACTTCGATTTAGACCGACTTGACCGCCTCCGGGCTCAGCTGGGAATGACCCCGAGGAAAGGCAAACGCAACCGGAGCGGTCAGCCGTTGGGAAAGGAGACTGTTAACTCCACACAGCTTACAAATCATCTGATGTTAGAGCAAAATTCGCTTAATCTTGCTCGCAAGAATAGCTACAACGGTGTTTTTGCCCTAATCATTATTAACCTGTTGGTCTTCATCGCTGACCATCTGCTTGGCATCGGTCTGATTAAAAATTTATACCTAAATCATTCCTCCCCAGCCTGGTATCAATTTTTTACCTCGATGTTTTGCCATGCCAACTGGGCGCATTTATCGGGAAATCTATTTTTTCTCTACATTTTTGGCAAGTTAGTGGAGGAAGAAGAAGGTGTTTTCGGGGTTGTTAGTTCGTACTTAGTGTGTGGCTTAGGCGCGAACCTGATGAGCTGGCTTTTCCACGGAGGAGCCAGTTATTCGCTGGGCGCTTCGGGAGCAGTCTTTGGTTTATTCGTCGTCAGTGTTTTGATTAAGTTGAGCTGGAATTGGCGGAAAATCCTAGAAGTCCTAATTCTCGGTCAATTTGTAGTTGAGCGAGTGGTGTTTGAGTTACAGCAGACGGGCATCCAGGACGGAGTGGACCACATTGCTCACTTGGGCGGAGCGCTGGTGGGTGTGGCGCTGATTATGACGCTGATGCGTTTTGGTTCATAAATTTTATTCTAACTGAGCAGATGTCTATCACGACTGAAGACAGTGAAGGAGAGGGGGAGCTCCCCTGGGACGCTTTGGCAAGGTCAGCTAGATTAGAGTAAAGTAAACAAATGTAAAGAAGTATGATTTTTAGCCTACTCTTTACGTTTAAAGCCACTCTAATCTGATTCATTTTTGAGATTTCTTAAAAATTGTCCATGCAGCGTTTTTTTTGGCGACGACTTCTGGTATCACTATCCGCGTTTTTCCTTGCTGGCTCGATTTGGGCGATGCTAACTCCTGCAGCACTGGCTTATAACAATCCTGACTTACTACCCAACACCCCAACCCCAATCATTGACTTAGCCAAATCTCTCACTAGCATTCAAGAAGAGCGTCTTTCACAGCAACTAGAGCAATTTGAAGCTGAAACAGGCTGGAAACTGCGAGTTTTGACCCAATATGACCGCACGCCGGGTCTAGCTGTGAAGGATTTTTGGGGTTTAGATGACAAAAGCGTGCTGCTTGTTGCCGATTCGCGCGGCGGCAATATCCTCAACTTCAATGTCGGCGACGCCGTTTACCCGTTACTACCCCGTACCTTTTGGGTAGAGTTGCAAACCCGCTACGGCAATCTTTACTTTGTGCGGGAGCAAGGCGAAGACCAATCCATCCTGCAATCATTACAATCCGTCGAAAACTGTTTACGTCAGGGCGGTTGCCGCGTTGTCCCAGGACTGCCACGGGAGCAGTGGATTCTCACACTGATCACCTCGGTGCTTGGTGGGATTATTTGTGGATTTGCCGCTCAACCCCGCCGCAAAGGAGAAATTTTTGCTTGGCAATGGGCTTTGATTTTCTCTCCCCTGTGGGGCATCTTGTTTATTGCCTTCGGCATCGGACCAGTGGTGACGCGAACTTCGGAATGGCTTCCCCTAGTTCGCAACATCTCTGGTTTCCTGATTGGTGCCTTGGTTGCCTACCTTTCACCAATTATCAGCCGGTCTTCCGCTTCATAAACCTGAATTCTGCTTCTATCTTCTTCTGGAGACGCGGCGAGAACGGGGTTCCTCCTCTTGATCGTCTCGTATCCGAGTACTGACTTCAGTAAACAGATCCCGTCGCAGGTAAGGATAGTCACTCACCCACAGGTTGCGACTGGGAATATAAATGTCCGTTACCTTAACAATACGACTTAAATCCCCCTGATTCGACAGTACCACCAGTTCCGCAACCTGACCGGGATCAATGACTTTGTGGGTGCGGCGCAACGGCGCTTGCAGCTGGGCGATAAACCCAGTTTCATCCCCAACCTCTAAGTTGAGCCGTCGCTCCCGGTTTTCTAAAATCACCAGTTCGCCTTTATTGTTGACCGTTTCCTCTTTGCCAATCAACTCTTCTGTGATAAAAACATCCAGCACCTGACCACGAAAGAAGCCGCTGTACTTGTAACGGCGGTATTCCTGATTGCGCAAACTAGCCCAGAAGATCGGTCCCCACAGCCAGTAGAGAGACCCAACTAGTCCCAGGGAAAAGACCAAGATGTTGTACCCATCGCCGAGAAGAAGTGCCAAAAGCCAAACAACCACTAGGGCTACGACAGAAATTAACAGCCGCTTCACAAAATCTGAGAACTTTCCCCAGTAATATCGGTATTGAGCACCAGTGGCAATCCTGGGAATAAGTTCTTCAAATTTCTTGCGAGTGAGTGGGACTAACATTAATTTTGGGTGTTGGGTTCACAATATCTTTTCTAAACCGTAAACCAGGGATTTGAGCTGGAGGACTTGGCGAATTGCGAGTAGCACTCCTGGCATATAACAAGCGCGATCGCTAGTATCGTGCCTTAAGGTGTAAACTTGACCAGCTGCTCCAAATATAACTTCCTGGTGGGCAATCAGTCCCGGTAAACGGATGCTATGTATGCGAATGCCTTCTTCAGCCTTGCTGCCTCTAGCTCCTGGCAGTTTTTCCGTTTCCTCAACAACCGCGCTGTTGTAGGTTTTGCCCATCTCGGCTAACATCTGGGCGGTTTGAATCGCGGTGCCGCTGGGGGCGTCGGCTTTTTGGTTATGATGCAGTTCGATGATTTCAACGTGGTCAAAATACTGAGACGCCTGAATGGCTGCCTGTTGGAGCAAAACCATGCCAATCGAGAAATTGGGGATGATCAGGCAACCAGTGCTGGCTTTGTCGGCAAACTCAGCTAGGTTTTGAATTTGGGCTGAACTTAACCCAGTCGTGCCGACTACGGGTCGAATCCCATAAGCGATCGCAGACCGGATAGTGTCATATACCTGACTCGGATGAGTAAAATCCACCATCACCCCCGGCTGTCTTTCCTGGGCAGCAAACGCCAGCATCGGTTCCAACTGATCAGTAACTGGAACTTCCAACGGACCACATCCCGCCAGTTCCCCAGCGTCTTTGCCAATGTGTTCAGGACTGCGGGAAATTGCACCCAACAGGATCATATCCTCTGCTTGGGCTACCGCCTTGACCACCTCGCGGCCCATTTTGCCAGCAGCACCATTAACGACAACGGGTATAGGAGTTTGATTCGCCATATCTTCAGCATATCCTTAGTTTTATCCCTGGGAGCCTAGATTCACCAGCCCCAAGTGCCGGAGCTACCCTTGAAAGGTCCGACAATGTCACTGGTGATCCAACCGCCGTAGAAATCGCCTGGTTGTGGCTGCACCTGTTCACCATTGACGTAGCAGGCATCCATCAGATGTGGATAAAAAGCTACATGGTCTTTGACAGCAGCAAAGGACGGTGTGGGGTCGGGGTAAAACCAGGCAGCGTTCTGCACCTGCTTGTCCCCGACGACAACTGCATAGTAAGCGGCTCGACCCTTCCACTCGCACCAGCTGGAGTGGGGTGCCAGAATCAGATGTTCCATTTTGATATCGCTGGGGGGGATGTAATAGACGGGTGGATGGCTGGTTTCTAATACCCGCTTGGCATTGTGGGTATCTGCGATCGCTACCCCATTAAAGATAATCTGGATATGTTTGGTTGTGTCCTCAAGGCGAGGGGGTCTAGGAAAATCCCAGACCGATTCCTGACCAGGACCTGGCTGGATGCGATTCACCATCTTTAGCTTTAACGTAGATAGAGACTTTGCTGTTTCGAGTTTAAATGAATAGTGATGGAGCCGGTCGGATTAATTAGCGGAATTTATTCGGATCCAGCCGAGGGTTGGTTCTCGTTACTGCTCTCCCCGTGAGTCGAGTCCCGGTTCCGCCATCAGCTCGGTCGAGGAAAGGTCGGAGGTTGATGCTGTTCGACGCCACCTGGCGATTGTTGCCACCGCCGAGAATTGTTCTGTACAAACTACCAATTTCGCCTTTCGGTTGACCTCCTACTAAGGTGTTAACGCCTTCAGTTGGCTGTCCGTTGTCTGCGGTTGTGAGGTTTTGGAACACGCGATCGCGGATCGACATCGGATCTTTACCGGGAGGAACGGTGAACACAATCTCACAGTCTTCTGGGTTTTTCTGGGTTGTCACGCAGACAGTGTTGTAATTATTTTCTACTGCTGTGCGAAGTTCTAGTAAGCCGTCTGGTCGATAGGATTCTAGGCGTCGGCTAATTTCGCCGCAGCGACGTTCTGAATTCCAGCCGCCACCCAACTCCGCAGGAATCGCCCATGGATAGGACTGGTTGGGTTGGCTCTTTGGGTGGTACATCACTGTGTACTGACCATTCAGCGACTGACAGCTAAACCGAGCCACGCTTTCATCGGTGGGAAGGGATGAACCGTTGGTTGAAGTCGGAGTAGTTGACGGAGTGGTTGATCTTCCTGTTGGCACTGTATCTACTACGACAGGCGGCGAGGTCGAGGAATTGTCCGGGGAATCAGGAAAGGAGTCGGACTCCGTCCGAGGCGCAGCGATCGCGCTAGTGTTGCCAAGTAATAGTCCCAACCCAACAGATAAACCAATAGTCCTCAGAGCTGGCAACTTAAACGGTTGTGGTGACATAGAAACAATCCTCAAAGTTAAACCTGCTGCCAAGCTAGTAACTCAAACTATTAGTTACCATTCTGGCTCAGGATTCATCATCATCTATCGTTGACGATGTTTCTTCTCTTGTTGTTTCTGATCTGAAGTGCAGTTTTTCCACTCGGAGGAAAAATTAACCTATCATTATCTGCCCTGATTCACCACCGACTTGATGAAAATAGCTGTTTTTAATATGCCCTTTACCTTTTCATAGCTTTTACTTAACTCAAGACGATTATTATTACTCAGTGCCTAATCACGGAGTGAGTATAAAAAGCAGCAGCGGCGGTTTGATTTTCTGGAAACAGTGAATCTTCGTTCAAGTTGGGTAGCTGAGCAATGGCTGTAAAGTTTGAACTGGTGTGAGGACAGGAGGAAAAATAGTGCCAAGTTCGTGGAAAAAGCTGCTAGCTAATCTAGCTGTTTTTGGGGTAACGCTGGTTGTTGGTACTGCTAAGATTGCTGCGGGAACACCCGCTAATACTGACGATAATACCCATAGCGCTCATACTGAGGTTATGCCGGGAGCACAGGCGGCTAACTCAGATCATAAGATTCCCAGGGTTGCAGAACTAAGCAGCCAAGTTAACAAAGGCATCGACAGCAATAACGAGATCGCTTCTATGACCTCGGTCTCGCAGTTGTCTGACGTGCAACCGACAGACTGGGCGTTTCAGGCGCTGCAATCTCTGGTTGAGCGTTACGGTTGTATTGCTGGTTATTCGAACAGCATTTACCTGGGCAACCGGGCGCTAACTCGCTACGAGTTTGCCGCCGGTTTGAATGCTTGCCTAGCACGTATCAACGAGCTGATTGCTAGCGAAACAACTGACAAATTTGGGCAAGCAGATTTAGCCAGACTGCAAAGACTGCAAGCAGAATTTGCGCCACAATTGGCGATGCTGCGCGGTCGTGTTGACGCACTGGAGGCTAGAACAGCCCAGTTGGAAGTCAGTCAATTCTCTACTATCACCAAACTCCGCGCCAGCGCCCTGTTGGCAACGGTGAGTGTGTTAGCAGGGCAAAATGCCAATGGACGAAAAATAGACCGAGTGCCTGTCCTAGGCGACCGAGTTCAGCTAAACTTTGCCACGAGCTTCAATGGTAAGGATTTGCTCCTAGCTCGTCTGAGATCCCGAACCTTGTTCTCATTATCCGGCAGTTCCACCGCGACAGCAGATGGCGATTTGCGATTTGCTGGCCCGACTTTCAGCACTGGAGCCACTGGTGCTGTTGGTATAGATACGTTTGCGTACATTTTCCCCATCGGTGAGAAGACAGTGGTTTACCTAGACGCGAACTCAGGCGAGATTGATGATACTGTCGGTACCCTCAATCCTTACATTGATGGTGATGGTAATTATGGTGCCCTGTCTAACTTTGGAACTCGCAATCCGATTTATAACCTAGTCAGTGGTGCTGGGGTGGGGGTGAGGCACAATTTGAGCGACAAGTTAGTACTGGGCTTGGGTTATTTAGCGAGTGCTGGCAATAACCCATCCCCTGGGAGTGGTTTGTTTAAGGGACCTTATGGTGCGATCGCACAATTAATCATTAAGCCGAGCAAACAGTTCAACCTGGGCTTGACCTACGTTAATTCCTTTAACACTGACCTGACTGCTGGTAGCAATCGCGCTAACCTGCGGTCGGCTTTGCTCAGTAATAATAATGCTTTGTTTTCATCTGTTGGTGGTGGTCCTAGCGGTAGTGGTAGCAGCACTGGTGTAGGTTCAATCCCTAGCGGCAGGGCGGCTCTACCTGGGATTTTAGGCCCTTTAAGGGGAGATAGTTTGCCAGTTACTAGCAATTCCTACGCTGTAGAGGCCACTCTACGGCTTGCCCCTAAATTTCTGATCAATGGTTGGGTTGGCTACACTGCCAGTCGTACCCTCTCTACATTGGGAGGGGCAATTAACCGGGGAGATCTGAGTATCTTGAACTATGCACTCATCCTTGCCTTCCCTGACTTGGGAAAGCAGGGCAGTGTTGCAGGTCTCGTCTTCGGTATGGAGCCTAGAGTGGTTGGTGTGAGCCATTCTCTCAGGTCGCAAATCGGCACCGATCCCAACAATTCACTGCACATCGAAGGATTTTATCAGTACCGACTGACAGATCACATAACTATCACTCCTGGTGTAATCTGGACAACCAATCCCAACTTCAACCAGGGTAATGCAGATCTCGTGGTTGGCGCAATCCGAACTAGGTTTACTTTCTAGTTCTACCTGATTTAAGCTTTCTCACTTGATAGAGAGGGTTACACTTTATCCTTTTTCCCCCTTTCTTTTTGCTTGACTTGACTAACTTGATGTTTAAATGAGGAGTAGTATGATAAGAATTGGCATCAGACTACCTAAATGGCTGTGGGCAAGTCTGATATTTCTCGGCATTATTTTTAGTACGGGTGCCGAGGCCCAACAGGTGAAGCAAACGGTATCTAAGGTAACCGATGCTAGCCTCAGGGTGGCACCAGCAAATTATCCAGGTAGAGTGCATTTGTTGCCTGCAACCCTTGAAACCACCCAGTGGGGATGGTTTGACAATTCCCAACCCCCTGTAATGGAAATTGCCTCTGGCGATACGGTGGTTGTGGAGACCATGATGCACTCCCAAAATAAAATTGTGCCGGGGACAACTATTGAGGAAATAAAAAAGCTTCGGACTGAGAATCCACAACGGGGAATGCATTCGATCACAGGACCTATTTATATCAAAAATGCGGAACCGGGCGACGTCCTGAAAGTACAGATTCTAAAAGTTGTTCCCCGCTCCTACGCCACCAATTTCAACATTCCAGGTATGTTTGGGACATTTCCCAAACAATTTCTAGATGGGCAAGTCAAGTATTTTTATCTAGATATGGATAAAAACGTGGCACAATTCGCCCCTGGAATTGAAATTCCTCTGGCACCGTTTCCAGGTATCATTGGGGTTGCCAGAGCCGAACCCGGCAAGTATAGTACAGCCCTGCCCGGACCCTACGGTGGTAATCTGGACATCCGCGATCTGGTTGCGGGTACGACTCAATACATGCCAGTATTTGTTAAAGGCGCTCTGCTATGGACTGGTGACTCTCAAGCTGCCCAAGGCAATGGGGAGATCAACCTCACAGGTATGGACACGGCTTTCAAAGAATTAGTACTGAATGTCTCGGTGATCAAGGGCAAAAAGCAGGAATGGCCTTATATTGAGACTCCCACCCACTGGATCGCGCTGGGGGTTGCTAAAGACCTGGATCAGGCTCTGGATATCGCTCAAGCAGAAACGACAAAATTACTGGCTATTCAGCGCCGCATCAGTCCAACCGAGGCAGCCACGCTCATGGCTCAAGTGTCCGATTGTCGGATTTCCCAAATGGTGAATCTCAACAGGGGCATTCATTGTCTCAATCCTAAGAATGTTCAAGCCAAACGTACCGTCGAGTATCCCACCGCTGATACACCGCAGTACTACGTCACTAGTGACAAAACTAGTAACAATACTGACAAGGCTAATGACGATAAGGGGATCGACTTAGACAAAGCCATGAAGAACGCTTCCCTGGCGATGATTAATTTGCTCCAGCAGAAGCATAAGGTGTCACGTCTAGATGCCTACTCCCTTGCCAGTATGACAATGGATTGTCGTCTAGGCAAGATCAAAGCCGAGGAAACGAGCGTTCACTGCCTAGTGCCCAAGAGCATTTGGTTGGCAAATCGATAATTGACTGGGGGTGATGCTCTCAAGCGCGATCGCCCCTTAAGGCGGTCTCTCTTAACTAACTCAATTAGTTCGAATCACAATTAACAATATTTATGATATCTAAGCTAAAGAAGGGTTGGAACTACCCCCATTGGTTACGGTTTCCAATCATAACTTTGTTGCTTATAGGTGTATTTTTCCGATTTGTTAATCTTGATAAAAGCGTCTTCTGGTACGATGAGGCTTTTACATACCTGCGTATTTCTGGATATACAGAGACAGAAGTAGTCCAGCAATTCGCAGATGGTCATGAGATTAGTGTCAAAGATTTGCAGAAGTATCAGCGTGCTAACCCTGAAAAAGGCGTAACTGATACCGTTAAGTCTTTAGCAGTAGAAGAGCCTCAGCTTTCGCCGCTGTACTACGTAATGGCGTCGTTTTGGATGCACTGGTTCGGTAATTCATTGGCTGTAACTAGAAGTTTACCTGCCATCATTAGCCTGCTAGCTTTCCCTTGTATCTATTGGTTGTGCTTGGAATTATTTGCATCACCGCTAACAGGATGGATGGCAGTTACACTAATAGCTGTCTCACCATTCGACTTATTGTTTGCTCAGGTGGCACGACAGTATAGTTTATGGACAGTGACAATTTTGCTATCGAGCGCTGCAATCCTGCGGGCTATTCGGCTTAATACTAGGCTGACTTGGGGAATCTATGCGGCTACAGTTGTAATGGGTTTGTATTCCCATTTGGCTTTTGGGTTAGTGGCAATTGGACATGGAATCTATGTAATTATAATAGACAAATTCCGGTTAAGTAAGACTTTGATTGCTTACTTGCTTGCCTCTCTAGTAGGGTTACTAGCTTTTGCGCCCTGGCTCCTAGTGGTTATTAATAACTCCAAGCATATTTATAAAGCAGTAGGCAAGACCGAGAGCGAATCTTTTTGGTATTTAGTTAGAGAATGGGCTGTTAATACTAGCTCTATCTTCATAGATATTAATTTCAATTACATCGACAATCAGGCAAAATACTTATTGATTATACCAATTCTAATTCGTAAGGATTCAGGTCATGGGGAAATGACTGAAAAGCTTTTCCCGTAAAGGTTTGTCGGAAAATCCATCTGGTTCTAATTTTCAATAAGAATCGGTGGAATGGCCATTTTTCGTTGCTTGTTGAGAATATCAACTTATTTATTCTAGAAGTACGGATTTGAAATGCCATCCAGGCAAGGGTTTCAACCACCTGAATCCTTACTCTAATTCTACTAGAATACTCACTTTATTTTCTCTGGCGTCGGGCTCGGAAACGAGCTGGGATATTTATCTTTTTGCTGATTGGCATTACAGCAATATCCCTAATACTACCAGACTTAATTTATCAGACGTCTCGTTCAGTTACCAGTCGGTATATGATTCCCTGCTATTTGGGGATTCAGATAGCTGTTGCTTACCTTCTAGCTACTAAAATTACCTCCATCTATGTTAACCGTCAACAGAAGTTGTGGCAGCTTGTTCTAATCGCCCTGCTCTCAGGTAGCGTTCTATCCTGTGCGATGATTTCTCAAGCAGACGCCTGGTGGAATAAGGGTTCGAGCTATTACCATCCTCAAGCAGCGAGGATCATTAATCAAGCTAGCCGACCGCTTGTGATCAGTGATACTAAGACAGGCAGAATCCTGACTCTTAGCCATCTACTTGAGCCAAAAGTTTGGTTTAAAGCACAGCCATATTGCCGCACTTGCCGCTCCAATTTTTCATTGCATGCTAAGAAAGATTTCCTTGATATTCCTGAGGGGTTCAGCGATGTGTTTCTATTCAGTCCTTCTAAAAAGTTGCAAGCTGGACTTGAGAAGAAGTACAAGATAGAACCTTCTTATCTAAAGGGTGAGCTTTGGCGGCTAGAACCTTGATGAAGTAAACATTAGGAAGTACTTTACATCTCAGGGTAAGCGCCAGAAAAAGTGTTCTTTTTACATCTTTCAGCTTGGTGTGTTGAAACAGAATTTGAGCCGATTCATGTAGTCATTTTCAAGAGGTTTCTCGTAAAGGTCTCAGCTTTCATCTTTGCCTTCACGCTGGAACAGGTTTTTTGTAACTAGCAACTTAAATTAATCTATCGTTAACATTTTCTTAACTTTTAAGCCTCATTATCTATAGTAGTGGCATTTGGGATCAGAAAGCTAATGATAACTTGCGAGAAGAAAGGAACTCTGCTGAGCCTATTGCTAGCAGCCATTTTAGGTGTGAACGTACAATCTGTCAGTGCTCGGACAACTAATCCTGTAGGTGACTTTAACGGCGGGTCATTGCTACCAACAGGTCAGATAATCACACCCACGGCAGCACCAGGTTCTACCTTTGAGCGCCTTGCTACGGGCTTACGCTCTGATGGGACTGCTGACGCGGCTGAAGCAGTGACGACTGCCCTCAGTCCTGATGGCAAAACACTACTAGTCCTTACTAGTGGCTACAACGAAAATTTTAAAGACGAGACAACTGGGGCAAATATTACATACCCAGTGCTTGACCCCACAACTGGGGCACCTAGTAGCGTCACAACTACCAAAGCTGAGTGGGTATTTGTCTACGATGTCACCACCAGAAAACTGGTCAAGAAGCAGCAAATTAACATTCCCAATACCTACGATGGTATAGCTTGGGCACCAGACAGCAAGCGCTTCTACATCTCTGCTGGGGGAGATGATCGTGTCTATGTTTACAGCCTCAATGGTAATAGTCAGTTCGCCCCAGACGCCCCCTTCATCCTACTAGGTCACAACTCGAACCAAACTGATCCTTTACCTAAGTACGATGGTAACATCCTGAAGAGCACTCAAGCACCAGCTGCTTTAGGGAGTAGTGCAATCGTGGCGGGAGTTGCCGTGAGTAAAGACGGCAAGACCTTGGTGGCTGCTAACTTTGCGAATGACTCAATATCAGTTGCTGATACTTCCACCCGCAAGGTTCTCAACGAAATCAAGTTCTTCGTGCCGGGTGGTAAAGTGGCTACAGGGGAATATCCCTATTATGTTGCGATTAAGAACACAGACAGTGGTGCGGCATCCATTGCTTATGTCAGCAGTCAGCGGGACGACGAAGTGCTGGCTGTAGACCTTGCTACCAATGCCGTCACCCGCATTCCTGTGGGTGTCCAGCCTAATAAGATCCTGCTCTCAGCTGACGAAAGCCGACTTTACGTGGCTAACGGTGACACGGACTCGGTATCTGTCATTGATACAAGTAGCAATAAGGTGGTACAAACCATCTCCCTCTCTCGGCCTAGAGATAAATACAAAGGCGCGAATCCTAACTCCTTGGCGCTCGGTCCTAAAGGGGAGACACTTTACGTCACCCTAGGAGGTGAGAATGCCGTTGCTGTTGTGAATTTAAAGTCAGGTCGAGTTACAGGACGCATCCCCACTGGCTGGTACCCCAACTCCGTGAGTGTAAGTCTTGACGGTAGGAGACTCTACGTTGTCAATGCCAAGAGTACTTCGGGTCCCAACCCCTCGAATAGCCTCACGACTGATGCCGGAAGAGCACGCAACACAAACTACAGAAACGATTACGATTGGGCTTTAGAAAAAGCTGGGATTGCGACGATTCCAGTTCCCAATAGCAGCACGCTCGCTGCCCTTTCCGCACGGGTAGACCAAAACGTCGGTTTTAGCAACCGACTGCCAGACCCGATCATGACCTTCTTGCGCAAGAAGATTAAGCACATCGTCTACATCGTCAAAGAGAATCGCACTTACGACCAAGTCTTGGGCGATTTGCCTGTGGGTAATGGCGATCCTGCACTGACCTTGTTTCCTCAAGCGATCTCACCCAATCATCACCAGCTAGCTCTGAACTTTGTGACTTTGGATAACTTCTATGACAGTGGCGAGTCGAGCGGAGTGGGCTGGAACTGGTCTACTCAGGCCCGCACCACTGACTTCACTGAGAAGCATCAGTCAGTTGATTACGGCAACGGTGGTGATTGGACCACTTACGACTATGAGGGTACCAACCGCAATATTAATATTGGCGCGGCGCAAACGGCACCATCTGGGTCTACCCCCTCACAAATTACTGTACGGGAGACCGGACTGATAGATCCTAGCGGCAACTCCTCTATCCTACCTGGTTCCAAAGACGTTAATGCTCCAGCTGGAGATGACGACCTGCGAGAGAATGCAGTCGGCGGTTATTTGTGGGATGTGGCATTACGTGCAGGTAAGACTGTACGTAATTACGGCTTCTTCCTCGATTTAAACTACTACAGCACTAGCCAGTCTGACCCAACCAAGCCTGACCCAACCAACCCACTATACATTCCTATCTCTCCAACCCCATTTGCCGATAATATTCTGCAAGCCCCACCTGATAAGCCAATCTTGCAGGATAAGACAGACATTTATTTCCGGGGTTTCGACCAAAAGAACGTTGACATTTACCTGTTTAACGAGTGGTTGCGCGATATGCAACACCAAGGTCTGCCTGCCTTAACGTTGCTGCGCTTTGCACATGACCATTTTGGTAGCTTCAGCAATGCCCTTCTAGGTATTAATACTCCAGAGCTGCAAATATCTGATAATGACTACGCTATTGGCTCGGTTGTAGAAACCATCTCCCATTCCCCAGCATGGAAAGACACAGCCATCTTTATCATTGAAGATGACTCTCAAAACGGTCCTGACCACGTCGATTCCCATCGTTCTATGGGCTACATCATTTCCGCATACACCAAGCGAGGCGTTGTCGTCAGCACTAACTACAATACCGTCAGCATGCTGCGGACAATGGAGGATCTGTTGGGAATTGGCTACATCAGTACCACTGATGCCAACGCAGAACCTATGTCGGATGTATTTACCGAAACGCCCGACCTAACTCCTTACCAAGCCATAGTGCCTGGCAACCTGTGCGCTTTGCCTCAAGGTCTTAACCTTATACCTGCTTGCAACGACCCCAGCGTGCAGAAAACAGCAGTTCTGCCTTCCCTGCATAATGGCAAGTGGTGGGCAGCAGCAACCAAGGGCTTTGACTTTCAAGTTGAAGATAAGCTCGATGTTGCAGAATTTAACCGTATTCTTTGGTCCGGGGTTAGGGGTAGTAAAGTCCCCTACCCGATAGCACGTAGCCGCACTAATCTGCGGCAAAATCGCGCTCAACTCCTCAAAAAATGGCAGTTGAGAGCAAGCCGCATCTCGGCTGCAACTATTAAGTAAGTTGAAAGTGCAAGTACATCAACACTTAGGTGGTGAGGTCATGAGGAGATGAAGTCTAAAAGCTAAAGAGTGAATTTACACTTCATCTATCAGGTTAACCTCAGCCAGGAAGTCAACTCCCTGCCTGAGGTTAACTACCTATCGCTCTTTTATGACTGTACAAAGACTGCATCCAACAGCGCTTCAGCACCAAAGCGAACCGGATCGGTGCAAGGTAGCTCAGTTTCTGCCTTGGTCTGCTCGATCGCGAGTTTGGCAGTTTCGGTGTCTAGGTGAGCCGTGTTGAGGGCGATCGCTACCACACGCACCGGCGCAAAGGCACCAACTGCACCGGCAACGGTTTCATAAAGCCGAATCACCTCAGATAGAGGCGGAATCGGTACATCGGGATGATTGCGGATATGAGTCTGTCCCGCCCGATGTACCAATACCAGCTGAGTCGGCTGTGAGCCACGCAGTAGTGGTAGAGTTGCAGTGGAGCCTGGGTGCAGCAGTGATCCTTGTCCTTCAATGTGGAGGATGTCGTAATTGTTACCAAAGCGCATCACCACCTGCTCCACGGCTCCAGCGGCAAAGTCCACTCGCACCGCATCCAGTGGTACTCCATCGCCTTCGAGCATCAGACCAGCCTGACCTGTAGCAAGGAACTTTGAACGCAAGCCCCGCCGTCGCGCTGCCCAGTTTAGCTCCAGGCTGGTTGACATCTTGCCGACTCCCATATCGGTGCCAACAGTTAAGACACGCCGACACAGGAGCGATCGCGCTTGGGCACTTGCGATCGTTAATTGGGGTGGCTCTTGACGCACATCCCAAATCCATTGCCCCGCTTGCAAGTTTGAGCAAAGCTCTGGCACCGTCGCCATTGGCGTGTGTAAACCGTTTACCACCGACAACCCAGCTTCCACTGCCTGCTTGACTTCCTGCCAGTAATCAGGTGGCAGGACACCCCCAGCTGGCGCAATCCCAATTGCCAGGACATCCGGCGCGTAAGAGAGGGCTTGGGTTACCGAAGCCACCACCGGCACCTCACGGGCAATGCCAGTCAAAAGAGACAACGATTCACCAGCACATTGCCGGTCGATTACCACCACAATCTGGGCTTCACTGTAACGTAAAAGTGCCAGCCCGGTTTTGCCATGAGTCCCCCGAATCCCCCCATGCAGCAGGATTGCCACCCGGTGGTTAGCTGCAAGCCGCACTGCGTTGCACCCCCAAACCCGGTTGATCGTTCGGTAGTACCCGCCCGGAGTTCATCTGTGCGCCAGTGAAGGGGTCATCGAGCAGGTTAAGGTGGCTGTCCAAATCTAGATAGTCAGCCAGGGGCGAAAGGTGTGCCGCTGCCGTATTAGAAAGCAAACTGTCAGAATAGCAACCGAACATCACTTGCAACCCATAGGCTCGCGCCGTATTTACCATCCGCATTGCTTCGGTTAAACCCCCAGCTTTCATTAGTTTGATATTAATACCTTGTACACAATCTGCCACATGGGGGATATCGCGGCTGGTGAGGCAGCTTTCATCAACAAAAATTGGGATGGGCGATCGCGCATGAAGCGACCCTAATCTATCTTCCTCCCCGCGCGGCAGCGGCTGTTCCACATACTTCACACCCTGCCCAGCTAGCCAACTGCACATAACAACTGCATCATCCAAACTCCAACCCCCATTAGCATCAACGTACAGCTCTTGCACTGGAGCTTCCTCCCGCACCGCCATCAGCATCGCCTGATCCGCTTCTATCCCAGCTGGACTGCCCAGCTTCACCTTAAGGACACGCACATCAGTAAGTTGGAGCCAGTCCCGCACCCTAGCTCTTGCAACCTCCGGCGAATTTATTCCAATTGTGACTGAAGTCGGCACTATGCGAGAGCGATCCAGTCCCCACATCTGCCACAGCGGTAGTCCCACTCGCTTCCCCAACCAGTCATGCAGCGCCACATCCAGCGCCGCCCGTGCAGAGTCCGTAACCTGGGCCTCCTTTAACACTAGCTCAATCCGCTGCCGCTCTAAAGGGCTGAATCCTTTCAGCACTGGCGCAACTTGCTGCAATGCCTCCCGAATTGTTTCAGTGTCTTGCCGATGGTTCCCCAGGGAAAACGGCGACGCTTCCCCCCACCCTTCAATGCCATCCTGCTCCACCCTCACCCACACATTCGTTGTCTGGGCAGTCGTGCCGCGACTAATGGTTAACGGGAACCGCTTGTGTACTGTGAAAATTTCAACGCTAATATGCATGCTTGTGGTTTACTTTTAGGCTAGGTAGCGGTTGTGGGGTAATAGCGGTATATTTTGTACATCTTTAATCCTTAATATATCTATGAAAGACTTAACCAAGTGGATAATATTGAAATCAACGATGGTCTTTGAACACCCCTGGTGTAAAGTTAGACAAGATGAAATTAAATTACCCAATGGTAAAGTTATCGATGATTATTTTCTCACTCTTAGACCAGATGTTGCTCTGATCTTACCTATTACCAGCAACCAAGAGATTATTTTTGTGCGTCAATACAGACATGGTGCAGGTGAAATTTTGTTAGAACTCCCCGCCGGTACTTTCAACCCAGATGAAGAGAGCCCACAAGCAGCAGCAATACGAGAACTCAAAGAAGAGACTGGGTATATTACTGAAAAAATCACACCCCTATCAATATTATACGATAATCCTGTTAAAGATACCAACAAAATCCACTTATTTATCGCCGAAAATGTTATAAAAAATGGACAACAAGAACTAGACGTTACAGAAGAAATTGACGTAGTATTAATTCCTATAGAAGCAGTCATGGAAAAGATTGCCATCGGAGAAATTTGTGTTGCCGGAACCGTAGCAGGCATGGTTTTAGGCTTAAACTTTTTAAGTAATAGGCTAAGATGAACCATCTGGACGATCTAACGCGCCCATTGCTGCAAAATATAAGCGTAAAAGCGTGACTTGTCCACCTGATCCATCGCCCAAATTTTGCGACCACCCGGCTCCACCTTAGTACGCCCTTGACTAGGACCAGTCGTCACAATCACCGTTTCCCACTCGCGCAGCTCATAGAACTCGGGGTGAGCGAGATAAGCTGTTGCCAGTACATCCCAGAAATAATAATCTTGCGGGATGACTAGTGCATAACATTGTCCCGCCAGATCCGAGAGGGGATAACGACGCTGTCGCCCTAGCTGTAGCACTAACTCGGATGTTACCGGCACATTGTTAGTGAGATCCAATGGGCAAAGCAGGATTGGAATCTGCGTCTGCCACACCCGCTGGGCTGAAACTGGGTCCCAATAGGCATTCCATTCTGCCGAACCGTCCTGTCCCGCCTCAATGCTCTTTTCCACGTTGCCAGGGACATTGAGCGCACCCCCCATCCAAACAATCTGTTTAATCTTCGCTTCAATCTCCGGTGCGATGTCCAAGGCAACTGCTACTGTTGTTAAGGGGCCAGTCACCATCAACGTCACCGGCTCAGAAGCCTGACGCAACACCCGCACCATGAAGTCTTGACCCGTTTCTGGAACCATCGTCGTGCGAATCGTTTCACTCTGATTCAGAATCGGGAGATGATCAACGATAAATGAATCGCGGCGGTAGAGGCGCGGGAAGGGGTTAATACCGCGCACAGTGCTTTCGGCAACCGGGACATCAGAGCAACCCATTAAATCCAGGATTTTAAGCGTCGCGCCAACAGCTGGCTTGACATAGCAATCAGCTGGGGTAACGACAACGCCCAGTGGCTGGACATGATCCATCGTCATCAGCAGCATGGTTGCTAGATAATCATCCACACCGCCATCGTGATCTATGAGTACGAGTTGTTTAGACATAACACCCGGTGAAGCCAGTAGTCTTTGTGGTTCATAAAATACCTCTCTGGCTGAGAAAATTGTTGAATGTATTGCGATCGCACATAGAAGATTGTGCCCCTGGTTTGGTAGATGCCAAAGCACCCGCCGCCGCCCCCCACACAACTGCCTGCCGCAAGGAAAGCCCCTCAGCCAGAGCCACTGCCAGCCCACCATTAAACGCATCCCCAGCTGCCACCGTGTCAACAGTTGGCACCATTAAAGCCGGTATCAGGAAGGTTTCGTCAGATGTTGAACACAAAGCACCCTGCGCACCCATTTTCACGATCGCACTTCCCACACCCCGTTGCCGTAAAACAGCAGTTGCTTGGGCAGCTGCTTCTAGCCCATCGATGGGAAAGCCAACCAGTTGCCCCGCTTCAACTTCATTCGGCGTAATGATGTCAACTAACGGATAAAGCTGCTCAGGAACGTCCATTTGGGCGGGTGCGGGATCAAGAATCACTGGTACTCCAGCCCGTCGAGCCGCCTGGGCAGCTAATAGAACAACTGGTATGGGGATTTCAAATTGCAACAGCAGGGCGATCGCACCAGGTAACAAACTCGTCAGCCGCTCTACATCCGCCTCGTTGATGTGCCCATTCGCACCAGGGACGATAATAATCTGATTCTCACCAGCATCGTCCACCGTAATCACCGCCACGCCAGAATTAGTTGCCTCATCCACTAAAACATGGTCAGTCTCCACCCCGGCTGTTTGAAGACTATTGAGTAGTTTACCGCCGAAACTGTCTCCACCCACACGCCCCACCATTTGGGTAGGCACTCCGAGTCGAGCGATCGCTACAGCCTGATTCGCCCCTTTCCCACCAGGTGCGGTAAAAAATTCACGCCCCAACAGGGTTTCACCAGGTACTGGCAACCGAGATGCCCTGACAACCAAATCCATGTTGATACTGCCAAAGACGATAACACTCATGGTGTACGCGAGTCGCGGTTCATCCCCATCCCTTCGGCCCTGAGCCTTTGCAGTTGTGTCAAACTCACTTTTGATAGAAAATACTATATATAATTATAAGCAGGTGCTTATAGGCCAGCAACTTGCCTGTCACTAGCTATTTTCGGGGTTCGCTTGGACTGAATGACGCTCCAAGCCTAGCCGCTCTTGAGCAAAAAATCAGTAGGTACTGAGCAATGACTGAAGCATACAAAGTAAAAGAATCAAAATTGATAGAAGAATCGCAGCAAGTAGAAAAGCTTTTACTTGAAGCGTGCGATTCCGATACAAGCGCTTTGTTACGTTTAGCTGATATTAACATTTTGGCTTGTGGCCGTCCTTCTCAACCGACTCTAACGGTAAGTTGCAAGAGCCGTGAGGTTACAGAAGCGATTGGGTTGAGACAAGCCTATATCAAGACAATTCTGAAGCAAATAACTGGCTGTTTTGTGGTAATGGCTGTGCACTACAAAATTCCAGAAGGTATAGTTTACTTCGATACAGAAGGCGAAGTTACACCGGCAAAATGGTATTTATGCAATCGAAAAGATTGCGGTAAAATGAAAATTCCTCTACCTGGCTAAAAGCTGATTTGTAAAGTCAAACACCTTGAATTGGGCAACTTTTTAAACTGGGATAGAGGACTGTGACTCCAGAATACCACTTGACTCCCTGATGCTGTAGTAGACAGTTCATTTGGAAAGGATCTGGTGTACAAACTGCACCGTCATCGAGCCCTCGCCCACTGCAGAGGCGACACGTTTAATTGAGTCCAGTCGCACATCCCCCGCTGCAAAGACACCAGGGCGACTCGTTTCCAGCAGAAAGGGCTGGCGGCTGGCATTCCAGGTGTTTGAGTCTGCAACCTGAGAACCAGTCTTAACAAAGCCTTTATCATCAACATCTATCTCGGCAGGCAGCCAATCCGTATGCGGTGTTGCACCGATAAAGATGAAGACGGCCTTTGTTTCCATCGTCTTGGTTTGATTAGTTTTGTTATTTCTAATTTCTACTGAGCGTAAAACGTTATCTCCATTCATCTTGCTTATTTCGGAATTGGTTAACAGCTCAATATTGTCTGTTTGCTCGATCCGTCGAACCAGGTATTGGGACATTTTCTTGCTTAAGTCATGATCTCGGATTAGAAGCAGTACCTGCTTGACGTATTCAGAAAGGAATACCGCCGCCTGACCAGCGGAGTTTGCCCCACCCACGACGACGACTATCGAATTGCGGCACATCTGGGCTTCCATGGTGGTAGCGCTATAGTAGATGCCACCCTGCTCAAATCGTTCGCTGCCTTCAACGTTAAGCTTGCTGTAAGAAACCCCCGTAGCAATCAAGACACACTTGGCAGTGACGCTCTCGCCACTAGCGAGGTTGAGTACGTTATAAGAGGAGTCAAACTCCAGTCCGACGACCTCCGCTGGGGTGGAAAACTCAGCACCGAACTTCTCTGCCTGCATCATTGCGCGGTTCGCCAGGTCGGTGCCAGATAATCCTGTAGGAAATCCCATGTAGTTCTCGATCTTGGAACTGCAACCAGCCTGTCCACCAGGCGCAGTTTTTTCCAGCACTACTGTGTTAAGTCCCTCTGACGCTCCATAGACCGCCGCTGCTAAACCTGCCGGACCCGCACCCACGATCACAAGGTCATAGACCGTATCTGCTAAAGGCTTTTTAATCCCCAGAGATTCACCGAGTTCTTGAAGAGAAGGATTTTTTAAGAGCGAATTATTTTCAAAAATAACAATCGGTGTTTCAGCTTCACTAATCTCAAATTGCTTGAGCAGCTTGTTCACTGGCTGATCTTTCTCGATGGTATCCGTTCAGAGGGGGTCAGGAAGCCAGTATTATTTGGTGTTGAGAATTC
>CAXUIG010000074.1:0-25335 GCA_964250845.1 uncultured bacterium
CACTGAAGCCAGTCGTCCCTCCTTTCGGATTTAGACTGAACGAATCGCACTGCCCTGTACGTACATTCTCAAACAGATACGTTTGATATCGTTGGAGTAGCCTTATGCAACGCTCGAGTAGCATGGTGAGCGCGCCAAAATTTCAGGTCGAATTAAACAGTATAGCCCGAATCATCTAACTTTTTATGACTAAATGACCGACCTTTTTTAGCTATTTAGCCAAAGATTTTTATTTTTGATACAAATAATCGGGTTCATATTCGGTGATTGGGGAGTTCTCAAATTAGGGGGAATTCAGAAATAAACCCCCGCAAGCAACTGGCTCCTTCTGAATCCTGTTTATCAAGGAATTGGGTTGAAAACCCCGTCGTTCTACGACGGCTTTGTATTTAGATGTGTGCTAGACTATACAAGCCAGGGTGAAACTCCTTTGCCATCGTGAAACGGTTAAGACACACTTTGAGGCAAGAATTTAGGGACAAAGAGCAAGCGAAAACTCTATAAGCAGCGCAGTAACCGACACTCCGTTGGCGAATGAAACCAAAAAAACTTAAACGTATCATGGGGCACATGAGAACGGCGCTCGGAAATGAGCGCGAAGCCTGAGGAGAGAATAACCTCTGGTTGTGAGTGAGCTGGACTGAACAATTGGTACTTTTGTACGGTTGCATGGTTTAGATATTGCCGCAAGGACATTTGCAATTAAGTTAGCTCGTAAGACCCGCAAGGGAAAGATCCAGGAAACTTCTTGAGGCGACTCTTGGAATCACCACGCCTTCAGGCTGGTGAGGATGTCAATTTGTCATTGCATCAAGGAGTGTTTGAATTTCGTCTTGACTGAGACTGGTCAGGATAAACACTTCTTGAACAGTCTTGCCCTGCCGCGCTATTACCTTGAATCCCCCCCGAATTGGCACAGACACCCGCAATTGCATCCGGGGGCAGTGACCCCTAACACGGCCAATCACTCCGGGCGTAATGGTTTGAATACCGCCGAGCTTGGTAAGGCGCTCAAGCATTCGGATGAGACCCGGAATGTGGGTGGAGTGATTCAGAACGAGTCTGCCGTTGGCGGGGTTTCCCATAAGGATTCAAGCTGCTTCTAGAGGGGCCATTGTCAAACCTGCCCGCCTCAGCTGCTGGTGATAAAGTTCCGCTGACTCTTGAGGACCAACCCAGACAATGGCTTGACCTTCAAAATGGACTTGGTTGGTAAGTTCCCAAGCGCGATCGCTTGTCATGGCAGGAATATACTTCATCAAACAATCAGCAACGTGCTGAAACGTATTGAAATCATCGTTCAACACAATGATCTTGTAATTGGGATACAGCTTAGGGGTAACTTGACTAGACCGTTCAGGTGCTACCGTTGGTGACGTTACCATTGAGTGAACGGCTGCTGAGAATAACCTAGTCATAAGACAGTTCCCGAAAATACTTTAACACAACTACATTCCACAATAGCCGATGACTGAAGTCGCAGTATACCCTTGCTCTCCTCTTGTGCTGTGTAACGGACTCTTTTCAGGCGAGCGGTTCAAAATTTCAACCTAGCGCCAGTCTCCCCACGATTCGTTGAAAATTGAGGTGTCGGGGAAGGCAGTGGGGTTGCCATTTTGCTGCAGACGGCGTTGTAGGGCTTCTAGTTGTGGCTCTGGTTGAGGGATTTGATCCACCAGCTGGTAGGGCGCGATCGCATTTTCCAAAGCAAAGGCAGATGTAGTTCCCGCTGCTGCCCCAGAGGACCATTCAAACGAATGCACTCGATAGGCAGCTGCCGCGATGTGGCTGGTAGCAATACTTTTACCAGCTACCAGCATATTGTCGATTTTTTGGGGAATCATCGCCCGGAGGGGGATTTGGAAGGGATAGGTTTGATCAGCACCGCGTCGCTCACCCGGATAATCAAAGTTACCAGGGAGTTCTGGTGGAGTCATAGCCATGCAGGGATGAAAGTCGATGGGATAGAAACCAATGCCCACAGAATCGAGGTAGATAGTGGAGCGAGTACGCCGCTTGACTTGCTCCAGAGACTTTGTGCCTGCGATTACAGCCGGTGCCGCCATCCCCGCTAGCGCCGCCCGTAAACTAAAATAAGTTTTTGGCGACAATGCCTGGCGGTAGTAGTCGTCGTTCTGGTAGTCGCGGCGAGAGATATCAATTTCCGACACCTTAAAGCCTTGAGGATAACCCCAACTGGGTCGTCCAATGATTCGCCGTCCTTCCCGGATGTAGGGATATTTGGACAATCCATGCACCGTACCCATCGGGGAATTTAGCCCACTCAGGTAACGGTTGTTGGGTTCGGGCTGCTTGACACCTTTACCCAGTTGGGAATCGGTGGTTCCAGCCACAAGCCAGTAGAAATAACCCTTGGCGATTTCCTCAGCATTGCGTAGGCTCTCGACTCGTAGTCCTCCCATCCACCCCCCTGGTTGCAATTGAGCAGTGGCTTGCAACTGATTACGGGTGTAGAGTAGGTTATCTGCGGGGGTGCCTGGACGGTAGTCGTTGCCGAAAGTCCAGTTTTGCATAGAAATATCGCCTGGTGTTGGAGCAGTAAATGCCGTGCCACCGAATTTAACTGGTTTGCCAGTGTGAGGACTCCAAATGCGCCGGTAGGTGAAAACTAAGGGAAAGTTGGCTAGTCGCGGCGCTTCATAACTGTAATAGGGAGCATATTGAGGATAAAACGGCGGCATCATCTGGGTTTGTGGCTTTTTAGTTGCCGCAAAAGCAAAGGTATAGGTAAAGCCCTGGGTGCAGTGGGAGTCGCCCGTCGCTCTAGAGGAAGAAGGTTCCTCGTAGGAACGGGGATCGATTCCCAGTCGGTAGGGAACATCGGCAAGGGCGATAAGTTCGCCAGTTTCTGTGGCGTCAACGACGTACCACTTAGGGGCAACACCTGCAGCCAGTGGGCTATTCTTGTTTACCTTGGAGGGTAAGAAACGCAGAATGGTTTTTTCAAACCGAGGGGAGTTCTCGTACCGATACGAATCTTCAATAGTTTGAGACAGAGGCTCGGTATTGAGGGGTGGTGCGGCTAATGCTTGTCGATGTTGGATGGCAATCGCACTTTGAATTATTTGCCCACCCGGCTTGATTTCCAGTTCCTTGACAACCGTTGAGGGAAACCATTTCAGCTTACCTTTGCCCCTTTTAGCGGCGTCCCTTAACATAGAAAAAAGAATGTTCGCACCATCGCGGGGAATAAAACAGGTTTGACTCACCCAGCACGAGCCGGGATTGAGCTTTCCGTAGTAGCGCTGAATTCGTTGCCGCAATTCCAGGTAGCCGCGTGGGAAGAATAGCAGCGATCGCTGGGTTTGTCGCTCGTCTAGTGCGGAGGTTCCCTGAGCTGAAATCTGTCCTCCCACCCAATCTGTAATTTCAGTCAGGCAAACGGTTCGCCCAGCCAGCAAGCCTTCATACGCTGTGGCGACACCGGCGAGTCCACCTCCTACCACCAGAATTTCACAGTTTACGGTTTGGTCTGGGGTTCTAGGCTGCCTTGGTGGCAAAGGGGTGAAAGATGAGAGTAAAGTTGAGCAGAGGGTGAGGGCAATGAGCGATCGCTTCATGGTTAAAAGTCTATTTTGCTCCTAGGTCTAGCTAGTTTTCAGACGTTACCACCCCAAAAACGTTCAGATCAAGCTTTTTTTCGACTTTAGGGAGCGCAAATGAGCGCTCGCTACATAAAATTGAATGTCAATCGGACCAATGCCAGCATTCCAGACGCCAGTTGTGTCCTTCCACAGCAAGAGCGCCCACATAGCTGGAGGCAGGCATCAGGTGCTGGAGGAACCAGCGCTCGGCTGTGTGTGTCGCGCCTGGAATGCTCAGCAGCCTAGCCGGTTCCCCTGGAGCCAGTGTTACCTCAATCTGCTCCAATGGCTCAGCTAGCCCGGAACCGATCGCTTTTAGATAGGCTTCCTTACGAGTCCAGCAGTTGAAAAATGCCTCGTCCTTCTGGCTGGGAGGAAGTTCACGAAGCACAGCATTTTCCCTAGCCGAAAAAAAGCGTTTGGCAATCTGCTCGGCTTCCCGCATGGGGCGGAGATGTTCGATGTCAACACCAATCTCTCGCTGATTCGTTACAGCATACAGGGCAAGAAAGTGCGAGTGAGACAAGTTAAAACGAAGCCCACTGGGGCCAGATGTTTCTGCCAGTGCTGGCTTGCCGTAGGAGCCATAGCAAAATTGCACTCGGCTCGGCTCGATGTCTAGGTAACAACCAAGGATTGTTCTGAGGAGCCCACGAGCAATGGTGAAACGATTCCTATCCTTTTCAAAATGAAACCGCTCGGCCCTGATGCGCTCAGACTCCGATAGCGTTTGTGCCAGCTCTTGAAGACGCGACGCCGGTTGGTCCAGACAAGCACAAAAGACATGGACTTCATCGTCAGGCAATGCCAATTCTGCTGGCGGCGGACCCCATAAAACATTTTGTTGAAGCACAATTTGCTTAAGATGATTACTGAGCAAGGTGGCTAAGTCGTTTCAGGACTGATGTTGTGGTCACCAGGTTCCGATTTTAGTATTTATCTGCTATGGTTTCAATGCCGTGCGGATTGAACTACCACCCCTGCGCGATCGCCCTAACGGAAAAACAATACGACAGAACACGTAAAACCCGGTAGGAGAGGAGAACTAATTTCATCCCCTCCAAGTAGGGTCGCAACCAGCTTCAGAATTGCGGCTTGCCGTCGATAAACTTGAACTTGCTGCAAGCGGCGATCTGCAATCCAATACTCCTGCACTCCCTGTGAGGCATACAGCTTCAGCTTGACTTCCCGGTCGCGCCGTTCGTTCTGGAGCACCAGGAGAAAGCACTTCTACAATTAATTCTGGTGCTCCAGTCAGATGTTCTGCCTACCATCAATGATTTCGTAGCGGGTACCGTTGTCAGGTAACAGCTCCAAGTCTGTTCTCAGTGAATGTTGCTTACTACCAAAACACCAATTGAACGACCCAAAAAAGGACACCTCCCCTGTTACAGATTAAATGCTAGGCTCCATCGATGGATCGTCCTCGTGTTGCTCGAATGCCACTTCTCGTTCAAGCTGTGGGAAGTAGTCAATCAAAAACTGGCGAAACAATCGTGCTGCTGCCGATAGATAGTGATTTTCGTGCCATGCAACTCCGATCATTCGCCGACACTGTGGCTCGATAATACGCAACTTCACTGGCACCAAGTCATCGATGCAACGCCATGCCAAAGCTGGAATAAACCCAACGCCGAGACCTTTTGCCACTAAGCCACGCACAACTGTCAACTCGTCACCTTCAAACGCCACCTTGGGTTCAAACCCGACTTGCCGACATAACTGATCGGTTTGTTCGCGCAAGCTATAGCCTGACTTCAAACTTACAAACGCTTCTTTTGCTACTTCCGTCAAGCGAATGCGACTGCGGCTTGCCAACCGATGTTGTGAGGGGACGGCAAGAAAAATTTCTTCGGTCATTAACTCGATCCAGCCAAGACCTTGCTGTTCTGGTAAATGTGACGTGATGCACAAATCAACATCACTACGCTCAAGTTGACTGAGCATGGTTCGCGACCCATTCTGAAACAGTCGGAATGTCACGTTTGGATGCTGCTGTCGATACACACTAATCAATTCTGGAAGCAGTTGAGCACCAATTGTATGTAGTGCCGCTAAGCCAACCTGTCCACTTTCAGGTCCCGCCAAGTCATTAATTTCGCGTTGTCCTGCTTCAAGTTCATTGAAAATTCGCTCGACGCGCTGCAAATAGGTGCGACCAAACTGATTGAGTTGAAGCTGCCGTCCGACTCGGTTAAACAAGGGAACCCCCAGTTCTGTTTCTAAGCGTGCGATCGCTCTGCTCAAAGCGGGTTGTGCGATCGCAAGTTGATCAGCGGCTTGCCGCATATGTTCGAGTTGGGCAACGACTTGAAAGTACCGAAGCTGTTGTAAATCCATTCCTATCGTGTTTATGTGTTCGATTATACCGATAAAGCCTAAAATCGATAGCGAATTCGGTATTGAAGATAATCTAGGTTCGACTATATATTAGAGCGCAGCTAAGTATGAGAAAAGTTAGCCTTTTGAGGAGAAACAACGAGTCGGCAAATTTACAGCAGGTCTCTATTGATAACCAACAGGCATCAAAATGATAGCAAATTGAGCATTGAAATTCTCAAAGATTGAGGGTAAAGTAAGACGAAAGAGCGGTAGTAACTGCTTTTATGATTTAAATAGTAAGTGTAAACTTTTACCCGAAGTCAATTCCCTGAGTAGTCTGAAAGATGTACAGAGTCAATTTCAGAACTGGGAATGAGGGTGTTGTCGAAATAATTGAGGTTGAAGAAAATGGCGTCAGGAAAACCCACTGTACTCGTTACCCGCAACCTGCCCGATGCCGTCGAGGAGCGTCTCAAAAAAGATTACAATCCGCGACTCAACAAGTCAGACGAACGCTACACACCTGAAGAAATCGTGGCTCTAGCTCAGGGGGCGGAGGCGCTAGGCAAATTGCCAAGGTGATTGGATGTTTCAGAGCAAAATATCTATCTTAGGGTATAAATGTGAGCGGACTAGTTCTTGGTACTGTTGCGTACAGAAAACAGAGAAAATTGAAATTGCCATAGTACCGGCTGCGCTCGGCATCCACTATCTCTGCAATTAGCCAAGATTGAACCCAGAAGTAGAGATGTAGCGTCCTCTGTTAATTCTGGAGCTGATAACCGCGAGACTTGTGATCAATGCGGGTTAAGCGCAAGATTATCAACTTGCAGCAATTAACACCATCATCAATCGGAGAAAATCATCATGGTTAAGAGCCTCAATCCTGAGAACACCGATGTTTCTCAATGGCAGGTCGATGGCCTATTTTACGAGTATATGACAGCCGTCAACCCCAAACTGCCAGCAGTTCCCGCTCGGCTTTATCCCAGCGAAATGCATTACTCAGGACCAACGAGGATTATTCACTTCGACCTGTCCGAGGAAATGCAGTGCGATAGTCCCGCCACCTGGCAAGCGGGTGCGGCCTTTGTCACTCCCCCACATCTATGGCATGGTCACTACAGTGAGTCAAGCAAACCAGCAATCGTGATGGCAGTCCAAGAAGCTGCATTTTACGAGTATATGCGAACCCTGGATATCGAATTTAGTCATGCGGCAAAAGGCGTTCAGAACAAGTCTTGAAGGGCTAAGTGTTGCGGCTTGCTTTTCATAAATCTCGGATTTTTCTCTTCGGCGATGTTAGGAGTGAGTCCTCTAACGCTAATTGTAAACGGCGCATTTTTACTGAAAGGCTGCTGAGCGTGACCACTACGCAGGGCGCGTCGGACTCTGCGATTGGCTCGACGATTTACCGCTATTGATTTGGCATGGGGCGGTGCAGCTGGGGTGCGACCTTTCTCGGCGCTCAGATTTCACTGTAAGTTGCAACACACTGGTTTTTATCTATGACTGATTTTCGAGTTGAAACTGATAGCCTGGGTGAAGTGCAGGTGCCTGCCGACAAGCTTTGGGGGGCACAAACTCAGCGCTCACTGGAACATTTCAGTATTGGGGATGATTTGATCCCCCGCGAAATGATTCTGTCGTATGCTGTACTCAAGAAAGCTGCCGCCCTAGTAAATCATCGAGGTGGACGCCTGAAAGACCAGCAAAAGGACCTCGTTGTTCAGGTTTGCGACGAGATTCTCTTAGGACAGCATCACGATCAGTTTCCACTGCATGTCTGGATGACGGGCAGTGGTACACAGTTTAACATGAACGTGAACGAAGTGCTCTCCAATCGCTGCTGCCAACTAGCAGGAACGCCACTTGGGAGTAAGAAACCTGTCCACCCGAACGACGATGTGAATATGTCGCAGTCGTCGAATGACTCGTTCCCCTCAGCGATGTGTATTGCAGTTGCCCAGGGAATGAAGGAGCGCTTACTGCCAAGCATACAGCAGTTGCGAGAGGCGATCGCCCAAAAAGCACAGGCATGGCAGGACATCATTAAAATCGGTCGCACCCACATGCAAGATGCTACACCAATAACGCTCGGTCAGGAATTTTCTGGCTATGTGGGGATGTTGGACGATAATCCGGAGCGCCTAGAGCAGAGCCTACAGGGAGTTTATCGATTGGCGTTGGGCGGTACAGCCGTGGGCACGGGCATCAACTCCGCGCCTGGATTTGACTCTGAAGTTGCCTTAGAAATTGCCAATTTGACTCATCTACCCTTTGTCACGGCTCCGAACAAGTTTACGGTTCAAGGCTCCCACGACGCCTTGGTGCAGCTAAGCGGCGCTCTCAAGACGCTTGCGACAACGCTATTCAAGATTGCCAACGACATTCGGCTCTTAAGCTGCGGACCGCGTTGCGGCTTGAATGAACTCAACATTCCAGAGAATGAGCCAGGCTCATCGATCATGCCAGGTAAGGTGAACCCGACGCAGTGTGAAGCACTGGCGATGCTGTCGGTGCAAGTGATGGCGAATGATTTGGCTGTGACCATTGGCGGCGGGGGTGGCTATCTGGAGATGAACGTCTACAAGCCGCTGATCATCTTCAACATCCTCAAATCAATTCGGCTGTTGCAGGACGGTTGCCATAACTTCCGGGTCTTCCTGATCGAGGGGACTGAACCTAACCGCAAGCAGCTAGATTATTTTGTGCAGCGATCGCTGATGCTAGTGACAGCGCTCAGTCCAGTTATCGGCTACGACAAGGCATCGCAGGTGGCGCACTACGCCCTTGATCATGAGCTAACTCTGAAAGAGGCAGCGTTGAAGCTGGGATTTGTCAGTGCCGAAGAATATGACCGGGTTGTCGATCCCAAAAAGATGGTTGAACCCTACGTCAATAAAAACTAAACAACAAACATCTTGAGTAAAGTGAGGAAAAATCTTGTCAGACAAATCATTCGACGGTAAGCGTGGTGTTGATCTCCTCAGCGATCCAGCACTTAATAAGTCCACCGGCTTCACCGAGGAGGAGCGGGAAAAACTTGGACTCGTGGGGTTGGTGCCCGATGTCACCGAGTCAGAGGATCTACAGGTGCGCCGGGTGATGCAGCAGCTTGGGCACAAGAACACCGACCTTGAGCGCTTCATTTATCTCTCCAACCTGATCGATAACGACGAGACGCTGTTCTACCGGGTGCTCATGTCAGATCCGGTACGTTTCCTGCCGATTGTGTATGACCCGACGATCGCCGAAGCTTGCCTCAAGTTTGGTCATATTTTCCGCCGGCCTCGCGGTATGTACTTGTCAATCACTCACTCTGGGCGTGTGAAAGACATCCTGCGCAACTGGCCTGTGAAGGACGTGCGCTTCATCTGCGTCACGGACGGCGGTCGGATTCTGGGATTGGGAGATCTAGGTGCGAACGGTATGGGCATCCCGATCGGCAAGCTCCAGCTTTACACGGCGGCGGCTGGCGTCCCTCCCCAAGGACTTTTACCATTATATCTCGATGCCGGGACGAACAACGAGACGCTACTCAACGATCCGCTCTATCTGGGGCTGCGTCAGTCACGACCTGCGACCGAGGAGCTTTACGCCTTTGTAGACGAGTTTGTTGACGCAGTTCAGGAAGTATTCCCGCTCTGCTGCATCCATTTTGAGGACTGGACGGGCAGCGATGCTGTTAATCTACTTGCCCGGTATCGCGAGCGGGTATGCTGCTACAACGATGATATTCAGGGAACAGCCGGGATCGCACTTGCGGGCATCATTAGCGCGTTGAAGGTCACAGGTGGTGAACTCAAGGACCAGCGTATCCTGTTCCTGGGAGCGGGCTCTGCGGGCATTGGCATCGCCAACCTGCTCGTTACCGCCATGAAGCTGGAAGGTCTCTCGCTCAAGGACGCACAGGCGCAGATTTCGATGTTTGACATCAACGGACTGCTTGAGCCGAGCCGCAAGGATCTCTTCGACTTTCAACAGCCTTACGCCCATCCCCATGAGCCGACCAAGGACCTCGTAACCGCGATCAAATCGATTAAACCAAACGCGATCATCGGGGTAAGTACGGTGGGTAAAGCCTTCAATCAGCAAGTGGTCGAAGTCATGTCCCAGATTAACGCTCGTCCGATTATCTTCGCCCTCTCTAACCCGACAGATAAAGCAGAGTGTTCGGCCCAGGAAGCTTACAACTGGTCGAAGGGCAAGGCGCTTTATGCCGCCGGTGTGCAGTTCCCGCCCGTGCAGTACGGCGGGCAGACCCTGTTGCCGGGTCAAGCAAACAACTCCTATGTCTTCCCGGCAGTTGGGATGGCGATTTATGCGACTCAGGCTAAGCGTGTAACCGACGAGATGTTTACCGAGGCTGCTCGAGCTATCTCAGACCAGGTCACGCCCGACCAACTCAAGCAGGGACTCCTTTACCCGCCACAGTCAAACATCCTCGAAACCGAGATCAAGACTGCGGCACGGGTGGCAAAGGTAGTTTTTGACAGCAACCTGGCTCGCGTCGAGCGTCCGGCTGACGCAGAAGCGTTCATCCGCAGCCACGTCTACAAGCCGGAGTATCGCTCACTCGTTTGATGCCCAAGGCTGCAAGTTAATGTACCACTCGTTCTTAAGAATTTGATGGAGCGATATTGTCGCTTGCCAAATTATCTGACCGTTTGACAAATTATTTTTCTGTGTGCATTTATCAGCCTAGAACCTTCGCACTTGTCAGCAATAGCCGATATCGTCGCGCTTTCGCAGAACAGGGCAAGTGACATGTGCGCTCTACTACTAATAGCGCTCGTTACAAAGACAAAGCCCTCTACACTCTTTAGGTGACTCTATTTCATCTTCACTGACATAAATTTGGCAACTGGTCAAATAATTTGGCACTCGACAGATGCTGACGCTGCATTCAGGACAGCGCCGCGTTTTACCTTAACAATCCTCAAGACAACACCCCTTATCACACTTATAAGATATGAAGCCAAACGCCAGCGTATTCGATTCAGCTATCTATGCCGACATTTTCAGTGCGCAACCCATGAGGGAAATCTGGTCGGACGGGACTCGCATCCAGCGCTATCTGGACGTCGAGCGCGCTTTGGCTAAGATCCAGGGGGATATGGGGATCATTCCCAAAGAGGCAGCAGATGAAATCGCCCGACACTGCCACGTCGAGGCAATGGATTTTGGGAAATTGAAGCAGGCGACCGAGCATATCGGCTATCCCGTGCTTCCCGTCGTTGAGCAGTTGGTCGCTCTTTGTGCGCACGGTCTCGGGCAATGGTGTCACTGGGGTGCAACGACCCAGGACATCACGGACACTGCAACCATGCTGCAAGTCCGCTCGTCACTGGAACTGATCGACAAGGAGCTGGCGGACATCTCCAGCGCCTTGGCGTCCCTGGCGAGCCAACATCGGGACACCCCGATGATCGGTCGCAGCAACTTGCAGCAGGCTGTGCCGATGACGTTTGGGTACAAGGTCGCAGTCTGGCTTGCTGGCATCGAGCGTCATCGCGAACGGTTAGAGCAGCTTAAGCCGCGCGTGCTCGTGGGGGAATTCGGCGGCGCTGTTGGCACCTTAGCAACACTCGGCGCTCAGGGACTAGCGGTGCAGCAGGGTGTGTGCCAGGAACTCGGACTAAGGCAGCCTGCCATTGCTTGGCACACGATGCGGGATACCGTTGCCGAGGTCGGCTGCTTCCTGGGACTTGTCTGCGGCACGCTAGAAAAGATTGCCACCGACGTGAAGGTGATGATGGCTACCGAGATCGGCGAGGTACTCGAACCGAGCGGAGGTGGGGGTCGCGGGGCCTCAAGCACCATGCCGCAAAAGCGCAATCCCATTTCCTGTGCCTATATCACCGCTTGCAACGGTGTCGTGAGGCAGCATGCCGCCGCTTTGCTGACCGCGACCGTGGCCGACTTTGAACGGGCAACGGGACCCTGGGAAATTGAGTGGATCGTTCTGCCGGAGATCTTCTGCCTCGCCGCTGGCGCATTGGCACAGGCTAACTTCCTGCTCTCTGGACTGGAGGTGAAGCCGGATGCCATGGAAAAGAACCTTAAGCTGACCAACGGCCTAGTTTGCACCGAAGCGATTATGATGGCCCTGGCACCGAAAATGGGTCGCGAACACGCTCACGATGCCATCTCAGCCATCTGCCAGGCGGTTGCCAATGGCAATGGTTCGCTGCTCGACCTGCTCGCCAAGGACAGCGATATCAGCAAGGTGCTTGATCGTAAGCATCTCGAGACCTTGCTCGATCCGAGTAACTATCTTGGACTTTCCGGCGCGATGGTGGAGCGCGTCCTCAACAATCGCCGGTCTTAACAGGAGGTTTAATCTATGTATTTTGCCATTGTCTGCTGGGATCGCCCAGGAGTCGGAGAACTTCGTGAGCAGACCCGCCATCGCCATCTCCAATATCTGAAGGAACACGCCGGTAAAATCCATCTCGGAGGCCCATTCGAGAACGCGGAGGGCGGCATTGTTGGAACGCTTTTCATCATCAACGTCGCAAACCTTGAGCAGGCTCGTGCTTTCATCGACGATGAACCTTTCCACAATGCCGGGGTCTTCGAGTCGGTGCGCGTGCGCCGCTGGCGTCAAATGCAGCCGGAGATAGTTCGCGGAGCGAACGAAATCACCGACCAGGAAGCACAGCTTCAGTTGAGGGAAGAGGGAGTTTGAACGAGGCACCGCATCGATGGGTTGTGTTGCAAAATTTGGTAGTGTTCTCTTGGTAGTGTTCTCAATCTGTAGAAGCTTTGTTAGTAAAGAAGGCAGACTGCTAAAGTGAGATTAAGTGTTCGGTGAAAATAATTTGAGACTTGACGAAAATACTAGAAATTCGGGAATGTAAATGATGATTACCCACGAAACAGCCCGCAGCATCTTTGCGTACTTGGCAAGCAACACGCCCGATCGGTTTTTCGATTCTGTTGCAGACGACGTGAAATGGTTCGTGCTAGGTACACAGCCGCTTGCAGGCAACTATCAATCAAAAAGCGCGTTCCAGCAAGCTACCTTTGCACGACTTTCCCCCTTGTTCGACGGCGGGTTGAAGCTATTCACGCGCAATGTACTGGTGGATGGAGACACCGCGATCGTTGAACTCTACAGCCAAGCGACCACTAAAAGCGGCATTCAGTTCAATAATGACTACTGTTGGATCTGCCAGTTTGAAGATGGACAGATTGTTCAAGTTCGTGCCTACTTAGACTCCGCGTTAGTGTCCAAGGTCATTGAAGCGGGGTAGTGTTCTCAATCTGTTATTTAGCTCTAAATTGGGTATTGTCAACTTAACGTCGGGGAAGAGATAGAATACAGAATCCCGCCTTAATTGTCTGGTTCTGGGTATGTATTCTCGTCACCGCTTTCCTACTGAAGAAGATAGCGTTGATAATTTCGCGCATGTCTACTGTTCGCGGACGTCCGCCTGCTCTAGGAAGAGGAATTAGAGCCTCAATAAGCTGCCATTGCTTATCGGTTAGGTCAGTTGGATAGGCTCTTCGAAACATGACTCTTGCATTGATGAACGCTCTCTAGCTGAGTGGCAACGCAAAGACGAAGCGCCTGAACTGCACCAACAACTGTTCTCACCACGAATACAAGATATTGAGGTGTGTAATGTTAAACTGCGCT
Organism: uncultured bacterium; assembly: GCA_964250845.1. Classification (GTDB taxonomy): domain Bacteria; phylum Cyanobacteriota; class Cyanobacteriia; order Cyanobacteriales; family Chroococcidiopsidaceae; genus CAXUIG01. The sequence goes on from CAXUIG010000074.1 coordinate 13,576, forward strand.
ATTCTCGACGACTACCAGAATTGCTCCCTCGGCTTTGCCGATTGGGCCTCACTAAACGATATAACAGTAAAGAACTTTACGACCTTCATCGCGACGAATCAGCTCGCGAAGGAACTTGCTGACTTCGAGATCATCGTCGCTATGCGCGAGCGGACTGTCTTCGACGCCAAGCTACTAGCCGCCTTGCCAAAACTCAAGCTGCTCGTCACCACCGGGATGAAGAACAGTGCCATCGACATGGATGCTGCCAAGCAACATGGCATCACTGTTTGTGGAACTAAGAGCCTGCCGTATCCCGCACCTGAACTTACATGGGGCTTGCTGCTGGCGCTGGCGCGGCATATTCCGGTTGAGGTCGCCTCGCTTCGCTCTGGAGGCTGGCAGACGCGCTTAGGTGTGGGACTCAACGGCAAGATGCTGGGAATCGTAGGGTTAGGCAAAATTGGCAAGCGGATCGCCAAAATCGCACAGGCTTTTGAGATGTCGGTAATAGCGTGGCAACCAACAATCAAGGAAGAGGATTACAAAGCTGCGGGTGTTGAGTGCGCGTCAAGCTTGGATGACCTCATGCAGCGCTCGGACGCAGTGACAATTCATATGGTGCTGGCTGAGTCCACAACGGGCATGATCGGTGCGCACGAGTTGTCGCTAATGAAGCCTACTGCCCTTCTGGTCAACGCCGCCCGCGGACCGCTGGTCGACGAATCCGCTCTGGTGCAGATCCTGAAGGAGAAGCGCATCGGCGGTGCCGCTCTCGATGTCTTCGACACCGAACCGCTGCCGGAGGATCATCCATTCCGCACGTTGCCAAACGTCCTAGCCACACCGCATCTTGGCTATGTAACGCGCGAGAACTACCGGCTCTTCTACAGTGAGGCCGTCGAGGACATTCAGGCTTGGCAGAACGGTGAGCCTGTACGTGCGCTGCCTGAGCCGAAGTAAGCGCGTCTAATTCAACTTATCTGCGGCCTGACTTTTCCCAGACCAAGTCTCCATGGGCAATTGCCAGCAACCACCCTAGAAACAAACCCTTTCACCAAGGAGAGCTATTCATCCTCATGAACGATAACCCATCACACCAGCCCACGGCATCTCAATCAAACGCTCCTGATGAGAATCCAACACCGCCGACAATTGACTACTGGCATGTTTGGACTGACCGCGATGGCGTGAGCCGCCAGTCCCGTTGTCAGATTCAGGACTTCATCCTGAAAAGTATAGCGCCACCTGCCTCTCCCCAGTGGCTGGATAACTTGAAGCAGATCGGTGGCACGATTACCTTTACTGTGCTGCCCGTGGGATGGATCGGAAGTTGGCATGAGAACCCGAAGCCCCAGTGGATCATCCCACTGTCAGGTTGCTGGTTCGTGGAGACGATGGACGGGCAGCGAGTGGAGATGGGTCCTGGCGAAATCTCATTTGGAGAAGACCAGGGCACGAAAGCGGACGCGCAGGGCCATAAGGGTCATCTCTCCGGCACAGTAGGCGATGTGCCAGCTGTCCTGGTGATAGTGCAATTTGAAGAGACCCCAACCGTGGGGCAGCCCTGCCGCTTCAGGTAAGGCTGGAGGGAGCGCGTTCCAACTGCGGTCAGATGAAGTCAAGCCTAGATGTGCCCCTTTGGCAGGCTGGAATCGGGAGCCTGATCCGGCATTCACCGCCAAAAAACTTAATTTGAGTCTCAATTTGGCTATCTTTGCTGGTTTAAACCCGGTTCGAGTGCGATCCTAGACATCTATAGGGCTGCACAAATTTAACTCTAGCAACGCCGATTTTTAGATCCTTTACTAGTTTTTACGACGTAACCTTTTACATGGTAGGGAGACCTATCATGTTCGATGTAACTGTTCATTGCAATTCCACCACAGGTGAACGGTATACTTCCACTTACATTCTAGTGAGACCTATCATGTTCGATGTAACTGTTCATTGCAATTCCACCACAGGTGAACGGTATACTTCCACAAGCCTACGAGGTTATCAACTGCTTGAACCACCTTTTTTCAACAAAGGTACTGCATTCAGCCAAGAAGAACGAGCCGAACTGAAACTCGAAGGATTATTACCACCTGCAGTTACAACGATTGACGCTCAGCTCAATCGCGCTTACGAAGAATTTAACAACAAGAATACGCCCCTAGAAAAACATATTTACCTCAACAGTTTGCACGATCGCAACGAAACTCTGTTTTTCCGGTTGCTCCAAACTCATATAACTGAAATGCTACCGCTCGTCTACACACCCGTTGTCGGCGAAGCATTTAGTGGACCCAGGGACGGGCGATCGTTGCCACTGGTAGTCCCTTCCCCAATGTCAGCTACCAGGGAAAGACCTACACCATTACTCAATGCAATAACTCGTTCATTTTCCCCGCATTGGGGTTGGCGGCGATCGCAACCATTCCCAAAAACATCACAAATGAAATGCTTTATGTCGCCGCTAAAACCTTGAGCGAGTGTGCCCCCGCTCACGCGGATGAGAATGCTTCACTGCTGCCGCCATTAGAAGAGGCTCGAACCATTTGCCGTAAGATTGCCCTTGCCATTGGTACCCAGGCATATAAATCTGGGTTAGCGCAAGCAGGTTCTCTAGAGGAATTGGAAAAACGCATTGATGCACAGTAAGGATTCAGGTAATGGGGAAATGACTGAAAAGCTTTTCCCGTAAAGGTTTGGAGGATAATTCAGCTTTTTTTAATTTTCAATAAGAATCGGTGGAATGGCCATTTCTCGTTGCTTGTTGAGAATATCAACTTATTTATTCTAGAAGTACGGATCTGAAATGCAATCCAGGCAAGGGTTTCAACACCTGAATCCTTACGATGCACACACCTGGGAGCCGGACTACGTTCGTCTGCGAGCCGTTTAGGTAGTCGCGCTCACTAAAAACAATCTCTAAGCAGCAGGTATAACTTTGTCGGGAAATCTGCTGTTGTTTAGTCCCGATCCGAATGCCCTGAATATCTTGGCTAAGAACCTACATGGGTTAGGACCACTGTATAGCCTAGCAGAGATTGTCCTCCTAGTGGCGGTAGTAGTTCATGTCAGAAAACGGTAATAGATATCCATCGAAAATGGGGGCAGATAATGTGGGATAAAGTCGGCATAGCACGCAGCGAAGCTTTTTCTGAAAGAAGCACGCGATCGCATCGTTGAATTGCGCGCAGAGTTTTGGCGCAATGTCCGGGTGACGGGAGAAGCTGATCTGACTTTTCCCGTTAAGTCTCAAAAAGCTTACTCAGCAACGATTCTGGCGCAAGTGCAGCAGATACGGTACAGTAATTGAAACTGGTTCTAGCGGATGCAACTGGTCTGTGCCAATTGGCTGTATGGTGTCTTAATCAGTTCTGGCTTTTGGTTTCACGACTTCGTGACCTCCCGGAAGTTGAAAAGAGAGGATGGGTCGGATGCTTTCTGGGAGTGGATATTGTGGAGAGCGCCGGTAGCGAGGAACTGGTTGAAGGTTATCAGAGGTTCCGAGAGCTAGAAACTGCGATGGGGGAAAAAGTTCCGTTCGTCGTGCTGGTTTGGGTGGATGAAGCCTACGGATTGATCAAGTGGAAAATGGAGATGGAGTTGGGACGATCGAGCCATATTGCCTTTACTAATCCCGATTTTGTCAAATATGCCGAGAGCTTTGGTGCCAAAGGATACCGAATTAAGTCGGCGGAGGAACTTTTACCAACTTTGAAGAAAGCGTTAGCAGATGACACCGTTTCAGTAATTGCCTGTCCGGTTGACTATTCCGAAAACATCAAGCTAACCGACAAGTTAGGCGTGTTAACGCAGCCAATTTAAGTGAAGAGATAAAAATCATTTTCTTCAGTCGTTTTTATAGGAGCGGCTGCTAGTAGATAGCAAATTAGGGATTGATCTTATTAAGATCTAATCATATGGTTAAGTGTGCAAGGTCAAATTATCCTGATGCAGGAAAAATCTAGACCATACTCCAGACTTCGGAGTGAGACTTGGCTCTCCTTGGGACTCGCCTTTGTCGGTGGCTACGCTGATGCCGCCAGTTATACCCTTGCCGGAACCTTCACCGGACATATCACAGGCAATAGTGTCCCTAACCGAGAGTTGTTCATCATTTTCATGTGCCTGGCTCTCGGACTACAGAATGGTGCCTTGCGCAAAGCTGACGGCATTAGCGTCCATACTACCTATGTCACCGGCATGGTCACTAAGCTCCTGGAACATGAAGTTGACCGACTCGATTTCGGCCCTCACCCATGATTAGAGCGAGCTTCGCCTACTGACCCAACTTTTCGGCTTCTCTCTACCCTCTGGCTGACTTTCGTTTTCGGAGCCGGAGCCGGGGCTGTCATGGGACTTCACTTTAAAAGCTTCACGGTAACGGGAGTTGCTTTTCTGGTGCTATTGCTAGCATTGTTCAATCTGCAAGTGTCTGCTAGGGTCTCTGACAATAGGTAAATGTTGCGTAACAAGCTAACGAGAGCCCGATCCGGCATTCACCGCCAAAAAAATTAAGTAGCGCCTTGACTTGGCGATCTTTGCTAGCTAAAAGCCAGTTCGAATGGCATCCTAGATAGGAAGACTGTTGATCTGTGTTTGGGTTCTAGATGCTCCTCGGCACTCTGCAGTGATTCATCCTGAGTATCTCACAGCTACGAGACAAGAGACGTACATCTTAAGACACCGCTGTTTGATGTCATCAGAGAACCCTCTGGGGGAATAAAACTCCAAGAACTGGCGATCGCACTATGAGCAGTGATAGCGCTGCTTACCTGGATGGTGACCGTTTTTGCTCATCTCGTGTGGATTGACAGGTAGGACAATTCATATTTTCATGGCACTTTGGATTCAGCTCGATTGCAACTGCTAGCCATGGCATTGCTGTGGAATTTTCATCCTTACGGCAGTAGAACTCGATTCAACAACCCGAATCGCTCTTCACCCTTTGAGGATCTCAACGGCTTTCGCGCTTCACGATAATTGGTTACACAATTTGCTCATTGCTGGCTCGGTGAATGGTTACTGATTGGGGTGTTTGAGTTTCTCCACTTGCATCCGCTATAACCAGTCTTGAGTGTCTTCTCACATAGATCCCTGGAATCCATATTAAGCGATAAACTTAAACTCATTAAAAGAGCAGCATATGGCTTTAGAAATTTTAACAATTTTAGATTAACAAGCCTGCTATCTTAGTATTTTCCAGTTAAGTTAGCAGATTGGGTACGGTAGCTCCTAAGTTATTTATATTTGAGGACAACCATCACAAAAATGAAAGTATCTACTCCTGCTATTGCTATTATTGGAATGAGTTGCTGGTATCCTGGTGCCAACGAACTCCGGCAACTTTGGGAAAACATAATTGCCAGACGGCAGCAGTTCCGGCGCTCACCAAATCAGCGGTTGCCACTTTCTGATTATTATGATCCCAATCCCAATTTGCCAGACAAAACATACGGAAGCCGTATGGCTGTCATTGACGGTTTCAAGTTTGATTGGGCTAGTAAGCGCATTCCCAAAACAGTTGTAGAATCTGCGGACATTGCTCACTGGGTAGCCTTAGAAGTAGCACTGAAGGCTTTAGAAGATGCTGGGTACACACGCGAAACCGTTCCCACTGAACTTACTGGTGTGTTGCTAGGAAACTCTTTGACAGGGGAACAGACGCGATCCAACAATATGCGACTACGCTGGCCATTTGTCCAGCGGGTGCTATATGCTGCTGCAGAGGCGAAAGGCTTTCCGTCGCATACTGTAGCTGAACTTGCAGAAGTTATGGAGAAATACTACAAGTCAGTGTTCTCACCATTTACCGAGGACACACTTGCAGGTAATCTTTCTAACACAATTGCTGGAAGAATTTGTAACTTCTTCAACTTTCACGGTGGCGGTTATACGGTAGATGGTGCTTGTTCTTCATCATTAATTGCAATAGCTACTGCTGCTACAGCTTTAAGCAATGGCGATCTTGAACTCGCAATTGCTGGGGGTGTCGATATTAGTCTGGACACTTTTGAACTAGTGGGATTTGCTAAGACAGGTGCCTTAACTAGCCAGGATATGACGATCTACGATAAAAAGGCTAGTGGCTTTATCCCCGGAGAGGGTTGTGGCTTTGTTGTTATGAAGCGCTTAGAGGATGCTCGCGCTGATAACGACTATGTTTACGCTGTATTGAAAGGATGGGGAATATCATCTGATGGAAAAGGCGGTATTACCGCTCCTAGTCGGGAAGGACAAGCTACGGCGCTGCGGCGTGCATATGACCGAGCCGATTATGGGATACGCGATCTTGCCTTCATTGAAGGACATGGCACAGGCACAGTCTTAGGTGATCGAACTGAGTTAGAAGGCATTACCCTGGCTATGGGTTCTTATGGTGAGCCTGCTTCCCGCTCTTGCGGCATCACCTCCTTCAAATCACTTGTCGGTCATACTAAAGCGGCGGCTGGTGTTGGAGGATTTATCAAGGCTGTTATGGCTGTAAACCGCCGTGTCATACCACCGTTGGCTGGTTGTAAGGAGCCAAACCAGGTATTTGAGAAGTCCGCTCATTATCTTTACCCGGTACTTCAAGGAGAAGTTCGAGATCAGACAGAGGTACTTCGCGCTGGTGTCTCTGCTATGGGATTCGGTGGTATTAATTGCCATGTGACCCTTGAGTCTGGCGATGCTCCTGCTACTAAACTCAAACCATCACTTGACGAGCGGGCTTTGTTGGTATCTTCTCAAGATACAGAGATTTTTGTCCTGAGTGCAGCATCAATTCCATCCTTGCTTCAACGCATAACAGGTTTAATACCCAAGGTAGAAGGATTGAGCGTGTGCGAGCTTGTTGATTTAGCTGCACACCTGACGCAAGAACTTGACCAGCAATTGCCAGTTCGAGCAGCGCTCATCGCCCGTTCACCCGAAGAGCTTCTTGAACGTCTCAACTTCTTAAAGAAACTGATAAATGAGCGGCAAATTGTTGAAGGAGAAGCAGTACTCGAGCCTCAACAAGGAATCTGGGTTGGGAATAAAATTCAGCGGAGCCGAATCGGTTTTCTCTTCCCAGGGCAGGGTTCACAGAAGTTGAATATGGCCCGCACTCTTGTGGAGCGCTACATGTGGGCACGCGAGCTTGTGCAACAAGCCGACGAGTGGCTTCAGGAAATTGGAGCGGAGGAAATTAGTAAGTACATTTATAGACCACTAGACCGTGCTATCAATCAAGAGCAAATAGAGAATTGGTCAAGGACACTAGCACAAACTGAAGTTGCTCAGCCAGCTATAAGTCTAGCTTCATTGCTTTGGATGCGCTACCTCCTTAATCTCGGTTTGAAGCCGGTCGCCGTAGGTGGCCACAGCCTTGGGGAACTAACAGCTTTTCACACAGCAGGTGCATTTGATGAAAAGACCCTAATTTGCCTAGCGGCTGTTCGAGGACGTGCCATGTCCGTTTGTAGTCAAGACACAGAGGGAGCTATGGCAAGTCTTTTTGGCTCCCATAAGCAAGCCGAGGAATTGATACTAGCTAGCGTTTATGCGATCATAGCGAATATTAACCGTCCAGAACTCAGACTACGCGAGCACTTTGCCAATCATGTACTTGCGCAAGTAAACTTCGTCTCTCTAATAGAAACACTAGAGCAGAAGTGCGATCTTTTAATAGAGGTTGGTCCTGGAAAAGTACTCTCTGGATTAGTCAGCAATATCACGGGGCAGAATAGGCTGAAATGTCTTTCTGTAGAGTCGCAACCTCAACTTGACTGGGATTTGAACTCTACATTATCCACTGTGTTTGTTTGTGGCAGTGAAATTAACTGGGCAGTTCTCTATGAGGGTCGGCTTATACGTCCATTTATGCAAGCATCAGAACGTATTTTCATCGAAAATCCTTGTGAACGACCATTTCAGGCATCTGCGATCAATCAAGCTCCCGCTGGTGAAAATTTTGCAAGTTTGTTGAATAATTCGATACTTGTTGAACAAAGCTATGCTTCGCCTGAGGTGCTAAGGAGCTATCTTGCACAACCTAGCAACTTATTGGCTGAAGTAATTCGAGCGGATATGCCAATACCACTGAATGTGGATCCATATACTGCGCTTGCAGGCGTTGATAAAACCGATGGTATCAAAATTTTTATTGCAGATTTAATTGCTCAACAAACAGGATTTGCCAAAGAAAGTATCACCAAGGAGCTGCGTCTACTTGACGATCTCAATCTAGATTCCATCAAAGCAAGTGAAGTAGTTGCTGCTGCTGCTAAGCACTTTGGTGTAGCAGGCAAGATTGACCCCTTATCTTTGGCCAATGCAATGATACAAGAAATTGCTGAGGCTATTCTTAATGTCCCGCCAGATCCTAATGGAACTATTAGTAATGGAGCAACCCCAGCAACGCTAGCAATAAACAATAAACTAGAAAATTCCATGTTAGCAGTCACCGCTCAGGAGGCTGTTAAAGGTAGAGTAAATGCAGACTTGCTGGAAGTAGCGCCGAATTTAAAACGAAGGCAGTTAGTGCGCGACTACATAATTCAAACTGTACCAGAGGAATATCCATCGATTCCTTTAGGAAAACATTTTGTGGAAAACTGGGAAACTGCAAACGTAGTCATCCTGTTTGAATCTAGCAACTCAGATACACTAGTAGAACTACGCAACCAACTCCGTCGTCAAGGCGCTCGGGTTCAAACCATGTCCTTTGCCGAGGCGCGTACTCAAATATTAACTGACAAGCTTGATATCACTCACTTTATTGCTTTACTCCCTCGTGTGCTGAGTCAGAAGTCGTCACCAAGTACTCAATTGCTTGGTATGATTGAGCGGTTATATAGAGTAGCAACCCCACCCCCAGCCTCAGATGCTTCCCGTAAGCATACGACAGTAGCGTATATTCAGTTTGGCGGTGGACATTTTGGTACACAGCCACCGTTAGCCGAGATTCAGCAGTGTTGTGCAATCGGTTTTGCAGCTAGCCTTCATCTTGAACGTCCCGATCTGAAAGTTCGGGTGATTGATTTCTCCCCCACAGTCAACCCAAGCACTCTAGCGGAACGTGTCGTTCGTGAACTCTCTACTCCACATATTTACGCGCTTGTGGGTTACGATGCACAGCTTACTCGCTACTTTCCTCAACCCAGAGTGCAAGAACCCGTCGATTATCAAGACCGTGCCATTACATGGACGTCTGATGATGTAATTCTTGTCATCGGTGGAGGAAAGGGTATCACTGCTGAGTGTGCCCTAGCTCTAGCTCAAAGTACAGGTGTGCGCATGGCCCTTGTAGGTCGTTCACCACACCCTAATGGAAACATCGACCGACGTGGAGGTGGAAATACAGAGGTAGCTCGCACTCTCAAGAGCTTTAGTACTGAAGGATTGACCTGCCAGTACTATGAGTGCGACGTTTCTAATCTTGATGCACTCACCAATCTTATTCAACAAGTACGACAAGACCTAGGCGAGATCACGGGCGTGATTCACGGTGCTGCTCTCAACAAGCCACGCTTAATAAAGCAAGCATCTATAGAAGCGGCATTTGATGAAATTAGTCCCAAACTTCTCGGCGCTATAAATCTATGTCAAGTACTTGAAAACACTCCATTGAAGCTTTTTGCTGGATTTTCTTCAGTTATTGGTTTCACTGGAATGCAACGCAATGCTTGGTATGGATTTTCCAATGAAGTTTTGGACCTGATGCTGCGTCGCTTCAAAGCTCAACATCCACAAACTGCTGTTGTTTCTATAGCATTCAGTGTGTGGCAAGAAGTTGGAATGGGAGCGCGGATGGGAAGCGTTCAGAGCCTGGCTAAGATGGGAATTAGCGCAATTCCCAAAGATGCAGGCATAGCTCGATTCCTGCATTTGATTAAAAAAGAGCCTGGAGATATCCGAGTTGTCGTTGCAGCTCCAATGCAGACGCATGCTGCTTATGAATCAAGCGGCTTTGATACCTGGTATCCATGGTTGTTCTCACCCCCTGCGACATCAAAATTTCTAGAGAAAATCCTCATATACCAACCCTCAGTGGAGGTTCTTTTACGGGCACACCTTTGTTTAGAGAAAGACCCGTACCTTCGAGACCACCTGTATAAAGGTTCATACCTGTTCCCAACTGTATTCGGTTTAGAAGCTATGGCCCAGGCGGTTGCTTATGTCACAAATCAGTCTATCTTGCCAGCTGTTCGCATTGAGGATATTTGCCTTGAGCGTCCTATTGTTGTAGATCCAGACAAGGGGTTAGACATCGAAATTTATGCAGAGGTGCTAGAAAAAGAATCTAGGAATACTGCGCAGCGCGTATGTGTAGTCATCAAGACAGAACAAACAGGATTTGCAATTAACCACTTTTCGGCTACCTTTGTTTTGGGTATTGACAATACATTTTCAATGGAGTCTGTGGAACTCCCAGAAACTCCATTAGATATTAATCCTCAAACAGACTTCTACAATTGGTTACTATTCCAAGGCCCCAGTTTCCAACGTTTGCAGCAGATTTACACGTTGAATTATCAAAAGTGTGTATTCAAGTCTCGAAGGAACTTGTCTTCGACAACAAGCACAGAAGAATCTGTTGTTAGGTCTAAAGGTTCATTTATGCTCGGAGATCCATATTGCAGAGACTCTTTGCTTCAAGCTGGACAACTTATTATTCCACAAGACATTTGCCTTCCTATCCACATCGACTGCATTGAAATCTATCAACCAGAAAATGATGTTGACTCCTACATCGGGATTAGTAAAACCGAAGGTCGGAAAGGTCAGGAATATAACACCACCGTTCTTGCCTTGGCTCAAGATGGACGTCTCTTGGAAAAGTTGAGTGGGTATCGATTGCGAATACTAGAACAACGTAAGGAAAACCCTACAGTTGAGGAGCTAGCCAATCCGAGTCAAAGAGATGAATCGATTCTCACCAGAAAATTGACCAATCAAGCTCAACTCTTAGGAGTGAGTTCTCCAGAAATTGCGATCGCCTATCTTCCTGGTTTACATTCTCTACCTATAACAGCACGCCACCAACTTGAACTGCCTTTATTTCACAGAGTTATCAGCCAATTTTTAGAAAATGACGCTGAACTTTGTGCAAATATCCAGGTGAAGTGGCTAGAAAATGGAAAACCAGTAGTTGATGAACCGTTACACGAGAAAGTTAAGGTTTCTCTATCTCACGACGAGTGTCTTTGCCTCAGTGTTGCTGGAAAAGAATTGCAAGGTTGTGACATTGAAACCATCTTAACACATCGAACTCTGCAGGATTGGACTGCCTTGCTGAGTGATTCCCGAGAGTTTTTGTTGCAACAGCTATTTAGTGTCGAAGGCTCAGTTGCCCATGCTGGTACACGAATTTGGACAGCTTTAGAAGCCTTACGTAAGGCGACTGGAGTTCAGGACATTAATTTAGCAATTGATAGCATAAAAGGAGACAGCGTTCTGTTTTATAATTCTGCTTTCGGTAGTAAACTCAAAGTCCTCACCTTTCCAATTAACTTGACACGAGGCTCGGAAAGGATGGTTGCTTTGGCTGTGCAAGATATCAACACTAGGTATTAATAACAGTGCACGAGCAGCCAGAATTAACGTTAAGCTATGGACAACAGAACCTAGATTTGGACAGGCTAGGGGAGATAGACGATGAAAGGTGAAGTTCAATTCAGAGCAGACAGGCTTGCTGTTTTAATCGATGCTGACAATGCCAGAGCCAGCCTTATTGAGCCTTTACTGAAAGAGATTGCTAAGTACGGCACGTATCCGTTCAGAGGGGGTCAGGAAGCCAGTATTATTTGGTGTTGAGAATTC
>CAXUIG010000075.1:0-24679 GCA_964250845.1 uncultured bacterium
CTCCCTTGCTCTCCCCTCCCCTTAGGGCCGAACCATCACCTTGATAGCTTTCCTCCCGTCCATGGCAGCGTAACCAGATGGCACGCCGTCGAGGTCGACGGTGCTATCGAGCACAGGGGAAGGGTCAAGCTTGCCTGCGACCACGTCGGCGAGTAGCTCGGGAATATAGGCGCGGGCTGGTGCGACGCCGCCCCGTAAGGTGATGTTGGACTTGAACATGCGCTGGAGGTCGATCGCTTCACTACTGCCGTGAGGCACTCCCACGTAGCCGATCGCCCCGCCAGGACGGACGATTCCCAGCGCCGTGTCCATGGCAGACTGGGCGCCGACGCATTCTAGCACCGACTCCGCGCCGCCCTTGGTCATCTCCACCACTTGGGCAACTGCCTGCTCTCCACTGCTGGTCACGACATCGGTGGCCCCGAAGCGCCGCGCCAGTTCGAGGCGGCTGTCGTGGTGACCGAGGACGATAATGCGTTCGGCACCGAGCCGCTGCGCCGCCAGCACCCCGCACAACCCCACAGCGCCATCGCCGACCACCGCTACGGTTCCTCCACGCCGCGTCCCTGCCGATACTGCGGCGTGATGACCTGTGGACATGACGTCAGTGAGCGGCAGGATAGAGGTGAGCAGCGCGTCGTCGTTCTCGACCGAGGCGGGCACGACGACGAGCGTGCCGTCAGCGAGCGGCGCACGCACCGCCTCTGCCTGCCCGCCGTCGTTGGCCTCACCTCCCCAAACGCCGCTGTTAAGGCCACCATTGACGCATGAGGTCTGCAGCCCTTTGCCGCAGAATTCGCATGTGCCATCGGAGAAGACGAAGGGGGCGAGCACGCGATCGCCGCGCTTGAGGTTGCGGACTTCTGAGCCGACGTCCTCGACTATGCCCATCCACTCGTGACCTGTCCGCCAGCCCGGCTTCCAATCCTCCAAACCGCGGTAGAACCACAGGTCTGAACCGCAGATGCAGGCGTGGGTGATCCGCACGATGGCATCGGTGGGCTGCTTGATTGCAGGGTCGGGAACGTTCTCAACTCGAACATCGCCAGGGCCATAGTAAACTGTTGCTCGCATTGCACGCTCCTTAGATAAAATGTCATAGGTGTAGCACTGCCCACCATATATTTGGGCCTTTTGGAGACGAGAGCGTATCTACCTGGCGCAGGAGAAATCGCCCTTTTTTATAGAAAGCTCTGTTTGTGCTATTTAAAAGCCTCAGCGTAATCCCTGGCAAACTGCTCGAAAGATATCGGTTTCTTCCCTGTAACTTGCTCCACTACAGGTGATACAGCTGAGGTTTTGCCTGCTTTAGCAATGCGATTCAACTCCATGAAGGCAGCAACCAGCACTTCTGGCATCCCGGCAGCTTTCATTCCAAGGCTAGCTGCATCTTCTGGAATATCTACATAGTTGATTTTTCTGCCGAGAACCGTCGAAAGAATTTCTGCGATTTGCTCGTTAGAGAGCGCCTCCGAGCCAGTGACATCGTATGCTTTGCCCTCATGTCCGCTTTGCGTCAGTGCTGCTACGGCTACGGCGGCAATGTCCCGCACATCGACCAAACTCACCTTGGCATCTCCCATTGGCTTAGAAAAAGTGCTTTGGGTTTTGATTGTCCGAGCAGAAGTGTTGGAGTAGTTCTGCATAAACGAGTTGGGGCGCAAGAAAGTGTAGGGGATGCCTGAAGCTTCAATCATTTTTTCCCCTTCGCGGTGCCATGTAAGCAACTTTGCTCCTGGCTCGGCACCAGTACCCAGACCAGACTGTTTGACAATGTGTTTTACTTGTCCCTTAATCGCTGCTTCCACCAAGTTGGCTGTAATCTCTGCCATGTTGGGAAACGGCGGAGTCAATAAGAAAACTTTTTCAACTTCTTCAAAGGCTGCCTGAAAAGTCGCCGGATTGTTCATGTCTATCTCAACAAGTGACACACCGGCACCTTTGATCCCATCTGCCTTGCTGATCGAGTGAACCGCTGCACGCGTATTAGCCCCGGCAGCAGCTAGCTGTTTGACGACTTGACTACCAATGTTGCCTGTAGCACCCAGCACTAATATTGTGTTTGTCATGATTAACTACCTTGATAAATTTGAGCGGCTGTGCTGTTTTTTGCACCACACAGCTAGCCGCCACTACAACAGATTCACCTAGATAAACTTAGTATGTAGGTTAATGTGCGATCGCTGCACGGAAGCGCACCTCACCGTTATTCAGTTTTATACTCTCAAAACTGCATAGTCTGGTTTCGCTGGATTTGGGACGACTTGCGCCTCATCTGCAATATCCGTCACGATTGATAATGGTTGTCCACCATTATGCCTGAATGCGCCGACTTAATGCTTCTAGTCGATCGCCCCGCCGAGCCGCGATCGCACCGATCATGCGCCAGTGACGATGATAGCCGTTCGGTGGAATATAAAACTTCTGGGTGGAAGTTAGATTCATCTAGGAAATATATCACTTTCACCGATGGCAAGAAAATAGGTAAGTTGAAGTTAGTTGGCACTCGTGACCTTAACTTCTACCAAGTTGATCAAATCAAACGAGTCAGGCTAGTACGTCGAGCAGATGGATACTACGCTCAATTCTGCGTTGCCATTGATGTTGTAGAGACGACGCTGCCCACTCAATCAGCTATAGGACTAGACGTAGGGTTGAATTGTTTCTATACTGATTAGACTGGATACCAAGAAGAAAACCCACGTTTTTACAGGAAAGCGGAAAAGCGACTTAAGAAGTTGCAGCGCCGTGTTTCCAAAAAGTTTAAAAAACTCAAGAAAAAAGGAGATAGACAAACCAAAAATTACAAAAAAGCTAAAAAACGGTTAGGGAAACAGCACCTCAAGGTAAGTAGGCAACGTGAAGAGCATGCCAAGAGACTGGCACGCTGCGTATGTAAATCTAACGATTTTATCGCTTATGAAGACTTGAAGGTACGGAATATGGTAAGAAACCAAAAACTGTCCAAGTCAATTAATGATGCTGGATGGTATCATTTTCGCGTCTGGATAGAACATTTTGGCAAGAAGTTTGGGAAGGTAACAGTTGCTGTCCCTCCCCATTACACGAGCCAAGAATGCGTTAAATGTGGCACATTCGTGAAAAAATCTCTCAGTACTAGGACACATATTTGCAAGTGTGGCTGTGTTTTAGACAGGGATGAAAGTGCAGCATTGATCATACGAGAGACGCGGGTTAAGTACGATGGGGCACATCGGAACTTGGGCGCTAGACGCCTTAAACGCTTGGGGAGACGAGCCCTCTACTGCTGTTGGTGAGAACCTGCGCCAGCAAGGATTGTCAACGAACCAAGAATCCTCCGGTTTCTAACCGGGGGAGTGTCAATTCTCACTCAACTGCGTAACCGATGGAAACCATAGATGCAATCGTTATTGGCAGCGGTCAGGGTGGCATTCCGCTTGCAGTCGATTTAGCCAAGGAAGGTCGCAACGTTGTCCTGTTTGAGCGGGACGCTTTAGGTGGCAGCTGCGTGAATTACGGCTGCACCCCCTCTAAAGCATTCTTAGCGGCAGCGCATGCGGCGGGTCGTGCTCGTAAGGCAGACGTACTAGGCATACACGTTCAGGTAGAGGTTGATTTTCCCGCCGTCATGGAGCGGGTGCGTAAGATTCGCAACAGCTTCAACCAGGGAGTTAGAAAGCGTCTGGAAGGAGCGGGTGTAAAAGTAGTGTGTGCTGAAGCATCCTTCGAAGATGAGCGCACGGTCACAGGTGGAGAGGTAACGGTTCAAGCACCTCTAGTGGTGATCAACACGGGCACGTCGTCACGGGTTCCTGAAATTGCCGGTCTTGCCGGTACTCCCTATCTCACCAACCGAAATTTCTTTGACTTGCAGGAGCTGCCGCCGCGTCTGCTGGTCATGGGAGGCGGGTACATCGGGCTGGAGTTGGGACAGGGATTAGCCCGTTTGGGTAGTGAAACCCAAGTGATTGTGCGGGGCGATCGCGTCCTCTCTCAAGAAGAATCTGATGTGAGTGAAACCTTAGCTGAGGCGTTTAAGCAAGACGGTATCCAGCTTCATTTCAATGTGAACGTTGAGAAAGTAGCTCAAGCGAACGGTGTGTTTACCCTAACGCTTAGCAACGGTCAGGAACTCCAGAGTGAAGCCTTCCTGGTTGCCACCGGACGCCAACCCAACACGAGTGCTCTTAACACTGCCGCCGCTGGCGTTGAGTTAGACCAAAAGGGTTACGTCAAGATTAATGACCAGTTCCACACGACCACCTCTGGAGTGTACGCAATTGGGGATGTGGCTTTGCAGCCTGCTTTTACACATGTGTCTTGGGAAGATTACCGACGCCTAAAGGCGATTTTGTGCGGCGAAGACCGGACTCGAAATGACCGGGTACTCGGTTATGCCACCTACACTGAACCCCAGGTCGGGCGAGTTGGAATGACTTTGGAACAAGCCCAGAAAAAGGGACTCAATGCCCGTGCCGTCACCCTGCCGATGGCTCAAATTGCCCGTGCGATTGAGTGGGGTCACGATCTGGGCTTTTACCGAATGGTGGTGGATAATGACACCAACAAAATTCTGGGGGCAACGCTAGTGGGCTACGAAACCGCCGAGTTAGTGCATGTGTTTTTGTCTTTGATGGAGGCGGGGGCTACCTGGCAGTTGCTGGAGCAATCTGTTCATATCCATCCCACCTATGGCGAGGCGTTGCCCACTCTGGCGCGTCTGCTGATAGGAGACGAAATGCCTACGTGCCCAAACATGTAAGGAACTACCCATGACAACCAATCTGCAAGTGGGCGATCGCTTTCCTGACTTTGAGCTGCCGAATCACGAAAATGAACCAACGCGTCTCGAGCAGTTCACCCAGCCTAGTCTAATGGACAAATACCTCCAGTTCACAGATGGCTACCCGCTGATTTTGGTCTTTTACCGGGGTTTTTTTTGTCCACGCGATCGCCAGCAACTACCGCAGCTCGTGCAGTTTCAGGGGGAACTAGCCGTCAACTATGGCAAGATCCTGACTCTGGGCGTCGATCCACCCATCGTACAGGCAGCCTTTCGGGCGGGTCTAGGGGCGCAGTGGCCTTTTTTGTCTGACGAAAAACGGGAAGTGATCAAGCAAATCAACATCCTGGATCAGACGGAAGGCGAGTATGCCTTCCGCGCCCAGCCTTACACGTTTGTTCTGCGACCTGACAAGACCATTTACAAGATTTATAATGGTTGGTTCTTTGTCGGACGACCTACAATCGAAGAACTGCGGCAAGACCTACGCGCCATCATGGAAACCCGGTCTGATTACCGCCACCAGGCTTACGACACTCCGGCAGTGCGTCAAATTCGGATTCCCCAGCAAGAGTGGGCTAACGGTGCGCCACCTCTGGGTGCAAATGGACTACCTGTGGCGCGGGGTGTGGTGCGTTGGTTCGATCTCAAGGCAGGCAGTGGCATGATCGCTAGAGACGATGGGGGTGAGGATGTTTTCTTCAACTTTACCGCCATTCCGGGTCAGGGGTATCGCACCCTTCAAGCTAGTACCCCCGTGGAGTTCGAGATCGTCGAGAACAAATCTGGCTTGACTGCTCGCAATGTTCAGAAGGCATCGGCGTGATTGAACCACTCTGCACAGGTTTGCCCTAGCCAGTCCAAAATCAGCTGGTTTACGATGTCCGGTCGCTCATCATGAGGACAGTGACCAGCGTTGGGAATTGGGGCGATTTTGATCGGTTGCTCGATACTTGAGTTCTGGAAAATCTTTGCTCCAGTAATCGGTGTCCAGGGGTCATCGGCTCCCCAAATCACCAGCAGGGGACGCTTGACTTTTGGCAACAATTGAGCTGGGCTCGGACCAGGCGGCGCACTCAGAATCGAAGCAAAAACCTGTTGCGCTCCAGGATCGCACGAAGGAGCATATAGCAGCTCCACTAGTTCATCGGTGACAGCCTCCGGGTTGCGGTAGACTTGGAGGAGCGTGCGCCGGATTTGCGGTTTTTGACGGACGCGGTTAAATAGGAACGGCCCTGTAACTTTAGAACTGACAAGCCTGTTAAAGACTCCCATCACGAGCCGTAGGGGTGGATTCAATTCGTGGGGACGATGACTTAGTCCACCGGCACAGTTGATCAGAACGCCACCAGCGGAAATTTCTGGATGATCAGCCACCACCATCAGGCTCAACAACCCTCCAATCGAGTTGCCGACAAATACAGCCGGTTCCTGAATCTGTTCCGTCCAGAAATCCTTCAGTAGCTGCTCCCATAACTCCAGAGTGTAATCTAAAGGCGGCTTATCGGAACCGCCGAAGCCGAGTAAATCCAAAGCAAACACTCGGTAGCCAGCAGCAGCTAGCACGGGGATATTTTTGCGCCAGTGTCCGATGGCAGCTCCAAAGCCATGCACTAGCACTAGGGGGCGTCCGGTGCCCATGACGGTGTACTGAATCTTGTGACCTTGCCAGGTCCAAGTGAGTTTTTCAAACAGGCTTTTGGGTGTCAGCTGCTGGGTCGTCACAGAGTTTATATTAAGATTTTTAAAGCATCTTTCTCATAATAGTATTTTTTCCTTAACAAAGTCCTATTCATCCGTAAGATCCCATAGTTGCGCGTCGCTAGCAAGTTCGCTCAATTCAGTAAAGAGAACTTGTAGTTCACCCAGTGGTGTCTCTCTATACGCCAATGCAGCCACGTTTTCTTTACCCATCTTACGCTCACTGGCTTCGGCCTCATCAATGGCTTTGATGCAGAGTGCTTTGAGTTCGGAAAGTTTCATTTAGCATCCGAATTAGCGGGACAATAATTAATGTAGATCTAGCAGTGCCTGATATGTCGATCCCTATCTCCGCCCCCTGTTGTGTCATTGTACTCAACCAACAACAGCAGCAAAACACCGACCACTACAATCAGTCTTTAGATGATGACGATGATCGCCAAGTCAAGTACGGTAAAACCAAGTCTAAAAACTGCACCGTTGTTGAAAATGGTCGGGTCGTGGTTAGACCATCACAAACACCCATCGACAGGGCTGATTGAGTCAGCAGTCCGCCCCGTTGATCGCTTATGGACTTGCCGCTGGTTTATCACCCAGACTATGTTACGCCTCTGCCTGAAGGGCATCGCTTCCCGATGCCCAAGTTTCGCCAACTCTACGAACTGCTCTTAGCTGATGGGATCGCCCCCGAACAATTTCACACACCAAAACGTCCGCCCCAAGAGTGGATTGAGTTGGTTCACACCCATGATTATGTTCAGGCTTACTGTGAGGGAACTCTCGACGCCAAAGCCCAGCGACGCATTGGATTGCCGTGGAGTCCAGCCCTGGTAAATCGAACCTGCACGGCGGTAGGCGGCACGATTCTCACAGCTGAGCTGGCACTGAACCACGGTGTGGCTTGTAATACCGCTGGTGGGACTCATCATGCGTTTCCCAGTTATGGGTCTGGTTTTTGTATTTTTAATGATCTAGCGATCGCAGCCCGTGTCTTGCAAAAGTTGGGGTTTGTCCACAAAGTTCTAATTGTTGACTTAGATGTCCATCAAGGAGACGGCACCGCTTTCATATTCCAAAACGACCCCAGTGTCTTCACCTTCTCGATGCACTGCGAGATTAACTTCCCTGGCACTAAGCAAAAGAGTGATCTAGACGTCCCCCTAAGTGCTGGAATGGAGGATGATGCCTATTTGCAAACTCTGGCTCAGTATCTGCCGGATTTATTATCTGATTTCCAACCGGATTTAGTCTTGTACGATGCTGGGGTTGACCCCCATGTCGGCGATCGCCTGGGCAAATTAGCCCTGACAGACACGGGGATATTCCGCCGCGAAATGCAGGTCTTGAGTACCTGTGTGGCTGGAGGATATCCCGTTGCCTGTGTGATCGGGGGCGGTTATGCTGATGACCTTAAAGGCTTGGTCTATCGCCACTCCCTGCTGCACCGAGCCGCAAATGAGATTTATCACCAATATCGGCTTTGAACTTCGTGTGGCAGTTACTTGACAGATACGGCATCAACGTCAACGGTGTTTGCCGTCGTAGTGGAAGCCTCTGCGGCATTGGGGGCTTTGGTGTCGGCATTGCTCTTACGTGATTTGACACCCTCGATCACTAGTTGAGACACCTCCGAAACCAGCAGCGTCATCAAGATGGCATCATCCAATTCTCCCACAAAGGGTATGAAGTCTGGGGCAATATCAATCGGGCTGATAAAATAAAGCACAGTCCCTAAAATCACCCACCAACGATACTTGGGGTTACGAATCAGATTGCGATACCAGTTGTAAAGCGATTGGATCGAGAAGTTCATAAGTCTTATCCTGTAGTTAATTTAATCTTGGCAAATAACCCAGTAAAATTCCGGTGGGAATAACCGTCCCAGTTGGTCTGGAAGCTTCTACTCTCAAAGACTACGAAATCCCTAACCCCCGATAGGTGCGACTGGGGCTAAAGTCGTTAATTAATCTCTACAATTAGAATGCTTTGGACTAGTTGCAGACTACCCGGCTGAAACGTTGGGCTAACAAATGCACGGAGGAAAGCAAAAACAGTGGATATCGTAGATGTTTTTAAGAAGGGCGGACCAGCGATGTGGCCATTGCTGGCCTTGTCGATCTTGTCTTTGAGTGTAATTATCGAGCGCCTGTGGTTCTGGATCAGAATCCTGACCAAGGAAGAAGATATTGTCAATCGCGTTCTAGATCACGCTGGTGAGAATTGGGGGGCTGCCACTCAGCTGGCAAGATCTGCGCTCAATCAGCCGATTGGGCGGCTTCTCTATGCCCCCTTGCGGCTTTCTAAACCCAACCCAGAAGTTTTTCAGCTGGCACTAGAGGGAGCGGCGGAAGATGAATTGGCTGCGATGCGGCAGGGAGAGAAAATTTTGGAGGCGGTGATTGCCCTCGCGCCACTGCTGGGGTTGCTGGGCACGGTTCTGGGGCTGATCCAGTCTCTGCGTTCAATTCGCCTTGGCGATTTGGGAAACTCCTCAGCATCTCAGGTGACTTTAGGGATTGGGGAATCCCTGATTTGTACGGCAACGGGGCTAATCGTCGCCATCTTCAGTCTGACGTTCTATCGCCTGTTTCAAGGTTTTTTAGTCAACCAAGTCAAAGTTTTTCGCAAGGCAGGAACTGCTTTGGAGTTGATCTACCGGCAGGCTTGGCTTGATGGGGAAATCATGACATCATCACCCGAAGTGTTACTTGACGCCCCAAGTGAACGAGCTATCCCATCCCGAAGAACAGGCAGGACTGACGAGGCGAATCCAGCTGAACCCTGAAAAACGTCAAGAATCAAAAACCTAGTACCTTTTCTTCCCCTAACAAGTTGCGATCATGAAAGTTAAATTGCATTCTCCGCTCGAAGAAGTCCAAGTTCCAATTATTCCCCTAATTGATGTCATTTTTTGTGTCCTGACGTTTTTTATCTTGGCGGCGTTGCAATTCACTCGGCAGCAGGCGATTGGTGTTGATTTACCCAAAGCCAGTACCGGCGCCGCACCCCAGGCGCGACAGATGTTGCTTGTCACTGTTGACGCCACTGGTAAAACCTACGTCGAACAAAAGCCGGTGACGCACCAACAGTTGTATCAGGCTTTGCAGAGCTATCACTCCTCGAATCCATCTGGGACGATGGTGCTGAATGCCTCCCGATCATCCAGTTACAACGATGTTGTGCAGGTGTTGGATTTGTTGCGTCAGGTGGGGGGCGATCGCGTGGCTCTGGCAACCCTACCCTCCCAGCAGCCAGCTGGCTCCAGCCCCGTTACTCCTAATATCCCCAGTGCTCCTAGCGTGACACATTGACCTGTGCTCCAACTCCCGGCAAGACCAACTTATGCTCCCAAGAGGTAGTGCCGATTTCTGCCGATTTGCAGATGGATGATTCAGATTTCGTAAGTTACCGTACTGTTAGTGATGAATTTTTAACAAACCGGAACTTTAAATCTGAGGGTTACTTGCTATGGATATTGTGGATCTTTTGATTGCATG
Source organism: uncultured bacterium (assembly GCA_964250845.1). Lineage (GTDB taxonomy): Bacteria > Cyanobacteriota > Cyanobacteriia > Cyanobacteriales > Chroococcidiopsidaceae > CAXUIG01. The sequence goes on from CAXUIG010000075.1 coordinate 9,964, forward strand.
GCTGGTCACCGCCTCCAGCCTGCTGATTATTACCCAACTGCCAGTGGGAGTTGAAGTTGACAGCACGCCGAAAGCATATATTTCAGCAGCCGTTCTCGGTATTGTGGCAGCTGTGGTGAGGCCGATTCTAGGACTCGTGTTTGCAATCCCAAATCTTCTGACATTTAACTTGTTGTCTGGCGTGTCCACCTTTATTATTACAGCCATAACTTTTGGCATTGCAGCGTCTCTAGTAAAAGGCTTTCGCTTGAAAGCGGGCATCTGGACAGCTGTGATCGGGGCGCTTGCACTCTCACTCGTCAGCAACCTGATCTACAACTTTATCTAGACAAGAAGAGGCAAGGGAGCTGAGGGAGCTGAACTCCCTCTCCCCCTCCGCCCCTCAAGCTCAAGCGGGGATCTGAATTTTATCGCTACCAGCAAGTCCAAAGGCAGCATGGATGGCTTTTAAGGCGCTTACTCCGTCCTCTTGAGCCACGACACAGCTGATTTTGATTTCCGAGGTGGCAATCATTTGAATATTGATTTGGTGCTGGGCTAGCGCCTCGAACATCCGAGCTGCGACTCCTGGTTGTCCGATCATGCCTGCACCGACAATACTGACCTTGGCGATCGCACTGTCAACCACAATTTTGCCCCATTCTAAGTCGGTTGCTGCTTTCTCCAGGATGATCTTGGCTGCTTCAGCATCCACCTGTGCCACGGTGAAAGCAATATCACGAGTATTTACTCCATTAATTACACGGCAGCGCTGCGACTGGATAATCATGTCAACGCTAATATTGTGCTGAGCCAGCAGTCCAAACAGCTGGGCTGCCATTCCCGGATGATCTGGGATCTGACGGATGGCGAGACGAGCTTGGTTGAGGTCTAAGGCAACGCCTCGCACCAGTGGCGGACTGGGTAGGGGCGATTCAGGAATCCCTACTGGGGAGGCATCTGCGGGGAGATTTCTTCTGACTGAGGACTGGCGTGTAGCAACGGAGTTAATTGCGTTTCGACTGATTTCAAACACACGGCATAGGGCGTCAATCGCGCGATCGCAATCTTGGGCATCAATCACACAGCTGACTTTCACTTCCGAGGTGGAAATCATCTGGATATTAATTTCAGCGCTAGAGAGCGTAGCGAACATCTTCGCTGCAACGCCGGGGCGCCCAATCATCCCTGCCCCAGCAACGCTAACTTTGGCGATCTGCCGCTGTACCATCACCTCTGAGGCTCCTACTTCAGAGACTTTTTCAGAGCGCAGTACAGGTGCGAGCGCCGTCGCTACCGCTTCAGCGCGATTGAGTACGGAGTTGGTTACAGTAAAGGCAATGTCATTTGTATTGCCTTCGTGAATCGACTGGATAATCAGATCGACATCCAAATGCTGACGGGCAATTTCACCAAACAAACGCGCCGCCACACCCGGTCGATCAGGCACCTGTAACAACGCCACCTTAGCTTGATCCGTGTCAAATTCCACCCCATCCACTGGGCGGGCAATCTCCAAATCTACCAGAGGACGTGGCTGGGGCGTTGGGGAGATCACCCGCGTCCCAGGGTGATCTGTCCAGCTGGAGCGTACTACCAAGGGAACGCCGTAGTTTCGGGCAATTTCCACAGCACGTGGATGCAGCACTTTCGCCCCTAAGCTTGCGAGTTCCAGCATTTCATCACAGGTAATTTCCAACATCAGCTGGGCATCTGGCACCAAACGGGGGTCTGTCGTTAATATTCCGGGGACATCGGTGTAGATTTCGCAACATCTAGCTTTTAATGCAGCTGCTAGGGCAACAGCTGAGGTATCAGAACCGCCACGCCCTAGCGTCGTGATTTCCAATTCAGATGTACTAGAAATGCCCTGAAATCCTGCTACCACAATCACTTTGCCGTCATTCAGGTGCCGTGAAATCCGCTCTGTCTGGATATGTAGAATCCGAGCACGGGTGTGTTCTGCCTCAGTCACAATTCCCACCTGTGCTCCGGTTAGGGAAATCGCTGGTTGCCCTAATTCCTGCAATGCCATACTCAGCAGGGCAATAGAGACTTGTTCGCCAGTCGAGAGCAGCATATCCATTTCCCGGCGACTGGGATTGGTTGAAATGGCATGGGCTAATTTGACCAGTCCATCGGTGGTCTTACCCATTGCTGAAAGTACCACAACCAGGGTGTTACCAGCCTTTACCGCTTTCACAACGCGAGTCGCTACTACCTGAATGCGTTCGACTGAACCAACAGAGGTGCCACCGTATTTCTGAACTATTAGCGCCATAACTCCTATCCCACCCAACCTGCCTGCGATCCTCCTAGTTGATGAGACGCTCGCAGGCTAATTTGATATTATATCCTTTATTGGTGATGGGGTGTAGCTAAGTATTGTTGTCTGGTTGCGTCGAGATAGCCTTGGGGTGAGTAGAACCTAAGAAATTGTTATGCCCAGTAGCGGCAGATGTAGTTTTGTCTGCTGGAGTTGTGTCGTTTTTTTGTACTTTTAGTTGATTGGCATCTAGCCGATTGCGTCTGTGTATTATCCAACGCCGGAACATTAGTGCGTAGTCCCACGCCAGAGCTATAAAGGCAATACCGATGAGGAAAGCTAACGCATACAGGAAAAAATTCAAAACCATAAAATTTGGGCGGGAATTCAGACGCGATCATACCCGATACCGAAGTGAGTGCTAAAAATCAAGTGGTGGGAGAGTATCTAGGACATTTTATCCTGCGATTATCAACGCCGACTTGTAGATGAACTGAGGGGAAACTTGAAGATCGAGGCCGACATAGGAGGGAATACATAGTCGAAGCTTGTACCTAGCATTGTCGGCTTCCCGTTTTGCGGCAGCACGCCATCTGCCATTGTGAACAGCTTAGGCTTGCCGCCAACGCCTGCCCCTTTCAAAAACACATGGTCGCGAGTTTCTGTTGGGCTGCGATTGATCACTTCCACATACACATTGGCTGAGTCTTTAGTTGCTGTAACCAAAAGATTCGCTCTGCCGTTGTGATCGAGATTGCCGGTAGTCTTTTGAGAGAGCACCTTGGAGCCACGCAAATTGCCGTTAATCCACAAAGCCCAGTAGCTGTAATCCTTTTGCTTGTTGTCATCGTAGTGCCCAAGGCCACCTTGTTGACTACCGTAGGCATCAAAAATATACGCCGTGGTGATCTCTCCAAGAGGATTGTAGAGGTAGTAATGAGTCAAAGCCAAGTTCCACAATCCACTGGCGATCGTATGCTGAAAGTAAGTAGTGTTGTGCTCAGTGATCCCCACACCTACATGAGGACGGGCGAACTTGATCTGCTTCATCTTCGCCAGCAGCGCTGCCATACCGTAGTTGGTTTTATCTGTAATTGCCCGCGCACTATCTGCCATGTTGTCGAGCTTGTGCGGTGTGTTAAGCAGTCCGTCAGGCGTTTTGGAGCCAGCGTAGTTATGGAAGGTGACTACATCAACACTGTAATTGGAGTGCTCCAGAAAATAGTCGAGGATCTGGGTGTTGTAGCCATCAGGTATGGGCCATCTGTAAGCATTGGCGACAGCCGGACCAGCTAGGATGACTTGATCCCGTAGACCTGCCTTGACCAGCGCCTCGTGACAGCGGTTAAAGAGCTCACTATACTCTTGAGGACTGGAAACTTTATAGTCAATGCCGAGATCAGGCTCGTTGCTGATCTCCCAATACTGCAACTTGAGATTGTACGGCGCGGCCATATAGTGCTTCACAAGAAACACAAGGTTTGTCTCAACCGTACCACCCACTGTGCCATTGACTTTTAGGAACGGCAGTTTGGGATTAATGTACTGAATCAAGAGCGGCGTTGCACCTGCGCCGATAATAGCTTTGACGTTCCGATCAAAGTAGGCTAGCTGGTTGTTGGGATTACGGTTATCCGGGTAAGTCAGGCTACGAACGAGTTGGACTCTGGCCGCTTTAAGATCGTCTTGGAAATCAATGCCATTAGCATTTTTGGCAAAATCGGGACTGTGAGAATTAATATCAACTCCGCCAATACCGAGTGGCTTTTGACGCACAACTTGGTTGGCATCCACTAGAATGTTGGCTTGATCTGGGCTTACTACCGGAGTTAGGTGTACTACCGGAGCTGGGCTTACTGCCTGACAGGCTCCAATCACGAATGTAAGTAGCACAGACGGAAGGATCAGCTCCGAGTTCATACGATTGAGGCATAAGGCAACCATGCGTGAAAATTTAGCCATTTGAGTTTATTCTGACTCTACTTATTTTCGTAAAAAATCAACATAGTAGCCGGTATTGCCAATTTCTTGCCAACCAATTGCAGATATACAATCTGGTGGGATTTTAAACCCAGGCTTCTGTACGACCACCCTTGCTCCAGTCTTCTCTATAGCTTTAAGAACTTCGGACCTAACGACAGCATCTGTATCCCAGAAGCTTCTTTCATCTAGAATCTCAGCCACAATCTTGGCTCGTGCTAATCTAGCCCAATGATAAGAAGGAAAGGCATATTTTCCAATAATTGCAACCTTTTCTTCAGGTTGAAATCCTAACTGTTTCAACCTGTCAGCAACCTGCCATTGAATATGTTCATCTTGTTTTCTCAATGCAGTTAAAAGATCTTTTGAATTCGGATAAAAAAGCTGCCCACCTGTTGCTACCATTGCAGCAATAGTCATACCTATTATCAATCTTTTCGACTCTTGGGAATCAGGAAGACGCACACTTGAAAAGACTCCAGCAAACAAGAGAACGATGAATGCAGCAATGTACCTTGTACTTGGCTGCCTATCGATAATTTGATCTGGCATGTTTTGCCCCAAAAGATAAATACCTAAGCCTGCTGCTGCTGGAATGAGTAACTTCCAACTTTCTATCAATTCCTTTACTGAAAGCCAAAAATTACCGCTCAGGAAAACAAGTATTATATAACCAAAAATTAAACCTCCAAGTATATAGTAGTAATAAATAAGGTTATATGCTAATATTCCTATTTGTTTATCTAAATTAAATTTAAGTTTAAGTCCTTCGTACCAGTAAGATGGATCATACCAAGGAGAGTAAGTACCGCCTACAGGAGTCCCAAATTCAAAAACTTCAGGATGCTCAAAAATTTTCCTAGGGGGATGTTTGGGTGTACCACTCCCAGGTTCATTACCCTGCCAAAACCTATAAGGCTTAACTTCGCCAGCTACTATCCATGCGTAATTTAACTTTCCAGTCTCGCCAAAAGTCAGGTGGCCTTTTGCAGTAGAAAGTGCGACGATGAAAGGAGTTGATATAGTTGTAAAAATCAGGATTGAGGCCAATATTTGCGGCAATGCTCGTCGCAGAGATTTGACTGACAAACCGACTGAAAACATACCAACTGCTAAAAAAACAAAAGCTATCGGAAACATAGCTGCCTTGGATAGATAACTAAATCCAAGAACTGCTCCCAGCATGATGAAATTGAACCAATTATCTGAGCGATTGTGTATGCGCAGCACTAGCCCAGCAGCCAAGTATACAAATGCTGTTACACACATATCTGGAGTGTCGCAATAAATGCCTATCCATTGCAGAGAAGACCAAATAAATAGGGTATAACCCGATACTATCCATACCCATTTTGGGATTTTAAAAGACCTATTTGGAGCGGCTAGATATATTTTTTCTCGGTAGGAGGAAACCAGTTGATGCAGAAAGAATTCAAAACAAACTAAAGCGAACAGATAAATCAGAAAGTTGACAAGTTTAACTACGGGAAACTCCCAATAGGGAGAAGGTTTTAAAACAAGCATAGTCAAACCGAGTAGCCAGGAATAGAGAGGACTCCAATATCCATTGATAGCTACATTCCATTCACCCCGTAAGTAGGCATCACCAATGTCTAGGTAAGAAATAATATCATCCGAGGACAGGCTATAACGATTGAACCAAGCTTGAAGAGCGCCTAGCAGTATAGCTATAAGCCAAAAGCTAGCTGAGAGTGAATATCTTTCTTGTTGACCTGGATTAATTTTTCGCAGCATATAAATCCTCGGTTTTTCTGAGCTACTATCTGACTCCTGGGTTAATCAATCAAAAAACTTGACATTCCAGAGGGCGTTCCATGCAACATTAAGCATAATGAGACCATTTTTTATTCGCTTATTCATTTTTGTCACGCCTGACAATCGTTCAAAGTATCTAACAGGCAGTTGTGCTATCTTTAGACCATAGCGTGAAGCTCCAAAGATCAGATTATAATCACCCCACACGTCAGAATATTTCAAGATTGACTTCATTTGTTCAAACAGAGGCCAGTCTCTGCGCCAGTAAACCTTTGTTCCGCATAATGTATCTGTCGTTCTCTGTTCTAGAATGTAAGTAAAAATAATTGAGAACGCAACATTTCCAATAATATTGGCAAACCTCATTGCGCCTTCTTCCTGAGGATAAACTAATCTTGTTCCATGTATAAAATCAGCTCGCCGTGACTTAATCACCTCATAAAATTGAGGGAGATCTTCAGGAATAACGGTCAAATCAGCATCAAGTATCATACAGATATCGCCTGTTGCATTTTTCATGCCTTCTCGAATAGCCTCTCCTTTCCCAATTCCTTTACCTTGAAGTAATAAAATGTTTTTTTCAGGAAACTTGCGTTGGTAGTAAAGAATTTTTTCCTCAGTTGTATCAGTACTTTTATCGTTGATGAAAAGTAATTCTATCTTTTTGCCAAAATTTGGCATTCGTTTGACTACACCTTCAATATTGTCCTCTTCATTTTTACAGGGAATTAAAACAGTTACAGAACGCTCTTTAGCCTGAAATTCATAACTTTTTCTAGCTATGAAAATCGTATTTAATGAAAATAAGCTAAACAGGGGTAACTTTACTAAAAAATTATCAAACAAAGGTCCAATTAGAGGAGCTTCAAAAGGAAGAATGTATCTTTTTATCTTTTTAACATTATCCCAACCAGACATTTCCACAAAACAATCTATATCCATTTCTCGATAAAAATTGCCTAATCCTCTTTTTCTAGAAAACCCCAGGAACCCTGACAGATTAAATATAGGGTACCAGAGCCAATTAAAGTTGGAATATATAACTTTGGCATGCTCATTTAGCTTGTTTCTTAAATTCCCAAAAAAATCAATTATATCGTATACATCAGCGATAGTGTCAACAATGCAAACATATTCAATTAATGAGAGGTCATAATTAGGGTTATTAATTTTTTCAGCAAACTCTACAATTTCCTCTGGCCTGGTTAGCCATATTTGAGCTTCCCTTTTAATATGGGATGGAATAATTGAGCGATAAAAATGAATAATCCTTTTGCGCCAGTAAGGTGTAATGAAGCCTTCTTTAACTCCTAGCTGTAGCGAGGCTTTCCTGTTAAGCTTTGGATTGAGCAAAATTGACCTTTTCATATTATCTCCCTAACTCAAAGTTAACTAATACTAAGACTGAACGAGAAGCTCTTTTAGGTTCCAGGAGCCTAAGAGAGCTTCTGGAGAAAGAAGAAAATATCCCTGTGCCACATGCTTTCAAGCCCCTGAAATCATGTCGAAGAGGAAACCTTTTTGCCTCTTACTGACCACGATATTTAGCTTGAGAGCGAAACACCAATCGGTCACTGATTACATAGTTGATAAAACTACTTAACAACACACCGAATAAGGTATTAATTGCATAATTAATACCTAACCAATCCAAGATAGGAAACAAAATTAAGACCCGAAAAATTACAGCAGCTCCAGTTGATATGTGATAAAGGGGAAGCTGTCGCGACAAAACTTCTCGAACCTTCCAAGTACCCTCTGACCAAACAAAAGTCCGATAGACGAAAAAACTAAACAGCAGTGACAGCTCGATTGATACTGCATTGGCTATGTTCCGCAGAAAAGGCGTATTAAACCTCAACACATCAATCATGAAAACAATAAGCAACAAATTAAATAGTGTAGCTACACTACCGGCTATAATAAACCTAAATATTCGTTGCCGGAAGAGTTTTTTCATCACTAATGCACTTTAAACGCAAACAGGGTGGAACTTGTACATTCGCTTTTCATGTATTTTTAGAACCATCGACTGGTATTTTTGGAATAAATTTCCTTTAAAATGTCTTTGATTTCGTATTTTAAATTCCATTCAGGATAGTGCTGCTTGAACTTCTGTATATCACTAATCCACCAGATGTGGTCTCCACTTCGATTTGATTCTGCATAAGTCCAGTTGAGTTTGTTATCAGTGATTGCTTCACAGTGTTGAATTGCTTCTAACATGGAGCAATTACTGAAACGACTGCCACCCATGTTATACACTTCAGCCACACGCGGTGCTTTGTAAAAATGATAGAAAGCATTTACCAAATCGTAGCTATGAATATTATCCCGAACTTGCTTGCCTTTATAGCCGTATATATGGTAAGGTTTTCCAATCATTGTACATTTCATTAAATAAGAAAGGAAACCATGCAATTCAGTGCCAGAGTGACTAGGGCCTGTTAAACACCCCCCTCGGAAAGCAGCAGTTTTCATGCTAAAATAACGACCATACTCCTGAACTAATACATCGGCTGCGACTTTAGAAGCTCCAAATAAAGAGTGTTTGCAGTGATCAATACTCATAGTTTCATCAATACCCTTACTGTAAGGGTGTGTTGACGAAATCTCCCAGCGCATCTCTTGCTCAACGAGTGGTAATAAATTTGGAGTATCCCCATAAACTTTATTGGTGGAGCAAAAAATGAATACAGCATCTGGGCAGGTTTGACGGGTATTTTCTAGTAATACTAGAGTGCCATTGGCATTGACTGTAAAGTCAGTATAGGGTTCGCGAGCTGCCCAGTCATGGGAGGGTTGAGCTGCTGTATGAATGATGAGGTCAATGTCCTTACCATAGGTCTGAAATACTTGGGCGATCGCCGCGTGATCTCGAATGTCAACAGTATGGTGAATATACTGGTCCCCATAATTCTCTAAGAGGCGATCGCGATTCCATTCTGTCGAGGCATTTTCCCCAAAGAAAACCTGACGCATGTTGTTGTCAATACCAACAACGGTGAAGCCACGGTCACAAAAAAATCGTACTGATTCAGAACCAATTAATCCTGCCGAGCCTGTCACTAAAATGATGGCCATAATTTTGTCCTATCCCTTAACAAAAGTTTGGTGAGAAAATTTTCACAAGTTACTCAGGGGTAACTCTGGAAGAGGAAGTTTCTCCTCAGAACTTGGCTTTGAATCAGGTGGTGCTGAGGCTTCTTAATTAAAAGACGTTAAGCTATAGATTCAGTCTTGTCAGTGCTAAAAAGTCCTTAAAAGTCATAAGACGAAAAATACCCCGTTCTTGGTCGAAGAGGCAGGGGGAGCCAACATTATGCATCAACACAATTGAGTATGACTATCTATCTATCTATCCAGGCTCCTCACTTTTTGCAACTTTTTCTGACTGACAAAACCAAAGCCATGGCTTAATGTGTCTAAATTAGGAGCTTCAGCATCACCTGATTCAAAGCCAAGTTCTGAGGAGATTCCGATAAAAAGCTTCACTTTTCCTTGCCCGTCGGTCGCAGTAATAATCCCTGCTGTGAGAACAGAAAAAGTAGATGAGTGGCTCGCTTGCGGCAAAGTAGGGTGAGGACGGGCCTAGCTCCCACAACTTTAAGAAAGACATCTATCGGCTACTCAATATGAAAATACTACTGGTTTGTACTACTGGTGGTCATTTTTCCACCATGATGGGACTGCAGAAATTCTGGTCAGCTTACCCAAGAGAGTGGGTTACTCATGTAAAAGCTGACACTGAGCAATTGCGTGGACAAGAGAATGTTTATTGGATAGAGAGGCAGGAGGCGCGCGACCTTTGGATAGCAATCATTAACTTTTTTAGGGCTCTGTCCATTTTGCGCCAGAGCCGACCTGACTTGGTACTCTCCACTGGAGCAAGTATAGCTGTGCCCTTTGTCTTAGCTAGCAAGCTACTTGGTATCAAAACAGTATTTGTTGAAAGCATCTCACGTTCCACTGATTTGAGCATGACTGGCAAACTCGTTAAAAATTTCGTAGATGAACTTTATGTCCAGTGGCCGGAGTGTACCAAACTTAACCCCAAAGCTCAATATAAGGGAATTGTCCAATGATTCTATTTACTCTAGGTACTGCCGTTTATCCCTTCGACCGGGCTATCAATTGGCTACAAGAATTATTGAAAAGGGAAATTATAGTTGAGCCGGTATTACTTCAGCATGGTGTAACTTCTGTAACAAAATTGAGCCACCCCCTCCTGAAAAGTGTAGTTGGACTGAGCCGCGATCAGATGTATAAAGCGGTGAGGGATGCCTCAATGGTTATTTCGCATGCAGGCCAAGGATCGACTCGTACCTTGGCAGATATGGGTGTTAGCTTCGTCCTATTGCCAAGATTGAAATGCTATAGAGAGCATGTCGATGATCATCAACTACTGTTTGCTCGCGCCGTCGAGAAGGTTGGTGTACGTCACTGTATCGAGTTTAATCAATTAACTGCATCCATTATCGAGCCGCCACCTCCATTCCAAGGCAAATTGTTTGAAGCTTCATTATTAGTTGATCACTTGATTTCAAAGTACAGTAGAACCCAGGAGTTATCAGTTCATGAATAAAGTCATTACCATTGCACAAAGACACTGGAAAGCAATGCTATACCTAAATGGCATTGTAGTTACCGCTGCGATCGCTATTGCTATCTATTTTCCTAAAACCTGGACGGCCAGTACACAACTGATTTTGCCGGATACAACGAGTAATTTAGATGCTTCTTTAGGGACGCTAGGCAACCTCAAAGATTCAAACATTGAATTTTCCACCGCAATTAATCCTCTTAATACTCAGACTTCTATTCTCACCAGCAAAGATGTACTCCGTTTAGTATGGGAATCTGACCCGGAAAAAAGTCAATTCCCGCAACTGGAAAGGTACGCAAAATTGTTCAAGGTAAAGCCAGTTGACCAAGCCACAACGATGGAGGTGGAAGTTAAAGGTTCTGCTCCTGATTTAGCCCGAAAACGAGCGGCCACGCTAGTTAAAGTCTATGAAGAGCGTCTGAACGAACTGCGTAAAGATGAGGCGATTGCACGTGTACGGTTCAGTCGGAATGAACTTGAAGCAGCCCAGAGAAATTTGATCAAAGCGCAGATACCTCTAGCGGAATTTAAGAAGTCTTCTGGCTTAGTCAACTCTCAGGAACAGACTACAGGGATAGTTTCAACTATCAGTTCTCTAACAGTAGCGCAGGCGCAGGCACTGGCTCAAGCCAAATCCAATGAAACTCTGATTAAAGCATTGTCGTCCCGAATTGGGTTGACGCCTGATCAAGCAATAAAATCGTTGCGCTTGGGTGAAAACAAGGAGTACCAGTTTGCTCGGCAAACATTGTCTGCACTTGAGGCTACTTTGGTGCAGAGTCGAGCCCAATTTAACGATGATTCTCCAGGGGTACAATCTTTACTTTCTCAGCGCGAGGAGTTGCGTCGTCAAATTCAGCAGTATATTGCCCAAGCGTCTGCCAACACGGTAGGAGTAGACACCACGGTGGATAGTAGCAGCTCTGATGGACGTGCAGCCCTGATTCAGCGACTGATTCTGGCAGAAAGCGAAAGCAAAATGCAGCGAAGGCAGGCAACCCACCTTCAAAGCCAGTTGGACAAACTTACTGGAACACTTCGGTCTATCCCCGCCAACCAAGCCCGAGTGTTTGAGCTGCAGCGGCAGTACGATATTGCCGAGGGAGTTTACAAAGGTTTAATTGCCCAAGTGCAGCAGGCAAAAATCAGCGCTTTTAACTCCTATCCAAACGTGCAGCTCCTCGATCAGCCGACCGTTGAACCCAAACCCACAAGTCCCAAACGCTCACTAATTGCCCTCGGTGCGATCCTGACATCAGTTTTTGGCAGCCTTGCCCTCGTCTCATTCCTGGAATCCCGCAACCCACTTCTCAAGCCCAAGGATTTGCAAGAGATGGAATTCCCCGTGCTTGTGCTCATTCCCCGTCTCAAGCAATCCGTGATGGAATTGGATCTAGGAGCCGAGACAGAAGTAGAGTTTCAACGTCTTGCCTCACTCATCAGCCTGATGCGGCTGGAGAACCGTCGCCTCATGGTGACCAGCTCAACTTTCTGGGAGGGCAAGACAACAGTGACGATGGGGGTAGCTATTGCCTTAAGAGATTTAGGCTTTCGAGTGCTGGTTGTAGATGGTGATTTTCGCAAGGCAGAGTTGAGCCGACGATTGGGCTACTCCCAGCAAGCGGCGTCGAATGGGCTGATGCCGGTTCAGCTCCGTCCTGGTCTTGACCTGATGCCAATGATCCCCCGAGAAGGCAAAATTCTTGAGTTCGTTGCCCGTGGCAGTTTTGAGCAAAGCCTCAATGCCATTCAGGCCTCAAGTGATTACGACTACATAATAGTAGACACTGCGCCGCTCGGTCTCACCAGTGAAACTGCCCTAATGGCTATAGCGGTGCCGGATGTGCTATTTGTTACCCGCCCTGGTATCAGTGGTCGCAACTTAGTCTACGATAGTCTCAAACAACTTACGCGGCACAATGCCCGGATCATGGGGCTTGTTGTCAATGACCTAAATGCCCGGACTGATGGTTATCGTTACGGCGACAAATCTAAACAAGATGTACTAAGCTAATGTGCATTCGAGTTGCATACAAATATACTCGCTTGCTTTAGTCAGTAGCAGCCTTTCTCTGCGGAGCGCGAAAGATGAGATGTGGTCTCTCCTAGCTCCTGACTCTGAGACTTTTAACTAGAATGACAGTTGTGTTGCAACCCAGTTATTTGCCCTTGCGAGGGAGGACAAGTTTTCGCTATGAAAATTGCTTTAGTTCATGATTATTTGACACAAAGAGGTGGAGCAGAGCGCGTATTTGAACTGCTTTGTAAGCATTTTCCCAATGCTGATATCTTTACATCTTTGTATGACGCCAAGCGAACTATTGAGCTGGGTGAGCGTCTAGTTCACACAACCTTCCTTCAAAGCATTCCTGGAGCAATAAAATATTTCAGATTAATGGCTCCCTTTTATTATCCAGCCTTTCGATCATTAGATCTGCAGAATTATGATCTGATTATCAGCAGTAGTAGTAGCTTTGCTAAGGCAGTGCGAAAAAGAGAAGGAGCACAGCATATTTGCTTCTGCCACAATGTGACTCGTTTTTTATGGGATACGTCAACTTATTTACGTGAATATGCTAACTACAGGCAGTTTTATCCAGTCATAGAAAAAGTTTTTAGCTACTTGAGAAATATAGATTTAATTTATGCTCAAGAGCCTGACTTTTACGTTGCTAATTCTACCGTTGTAGCTCAACGGATCAAAAAGACATATGGTAAGCCAGCAGCCGTTGTGAATTATCCAATTGACCCCAAGAATTTCACTTTTTCCAGCGAAAAACGAAACTTTCATTTGGTGTCATCACGTCTGCTTAGCTATAAGCGTATTGATGTGATTGTTGAAGCATTTAATTGGCTTGGTTTGCCATTATTAATAGCAGGCGATGGACCACAGCGAGAGCGTCTAGAGTCAAAAGCATTGAAAAATATTCAGTTTTTAGGCCACGTAAGTGATACTGAGCGAAGCACTTTAATGGCAGAAGCTCGCTTTGTAATCGTTGCAGCTTTAGAAGACTATGGATTAGTTCCAATAGAAGCTAATGTCAGTGGAACACCAGTCATTGCCTATGGTGCAGGTGGGGTATTAGATACTCAGATACCTGGACATACAGGGGTTTTCTTCAAGCGACAAACACCTGAAGCGCTTCAATTGGCATTACTCAATGCCAGTGAAATCGTATGGAATCACACAAAAATTCGGCAACATGCCCTGAGCAATTTTTCTGAAGAAGTGTTCTTTAGTAAAGTTGAGCAAATAATTGAGGTAATTTGCAGTAAGCTTTTGCCCATTTAAGGGAGAGAGGGGGGAGAGTGGGTACTTGTCCCCCTCTCCTCCTCTGTTATTCCCTCTTGAGCTTGGTCACGAAACCATCGCCGGTAAATCGACCTACGCCGCCAAAAGTCCTCTGGAAGGCCCCAGTCGTGGTCGGAAAGTCATTCGTAATCGTACTACCCGTCACATAGGCATTGCCTAAGTGGTCTACCGCTATCCCGAAGCCCTGGTCCCCTGAACCTAAACCGGCATTTGAGCTGCCACCCAGGTACGTCGAATAGACCAAGGCGCTGCCTACCGGATTCAGCTTGGTCACAAATGCCTCAAAACAGGGGAAGACGAATCCCCCCCCATTTCCCTCAAAACAGGTTCCGCCACGATACTTAGTCTGGAAAGCGCTTTTTGTCGGAAAGTTGGTGGAAGAGGTTTGCCCCGTTACGTAGGCGTTACCAAACTCGTCCACCGCGATCGCAATGCCCTCGTCGTCCCCATTGCCACCTAGGTAGGTTGAGTAGACTAGGGCACTGCCCGTTGCATTCAGCTTACTTACAAACGCATTGGGACATGCATAGATGGTTCCAGGGTGATTGCTACAGCTACCTCCGAGATAGTTTGGCCCGAAGGCGCTTTTCGTCGGCAAGTCGGTTGAGGTGGTTTGCCCGGTTATATAAGCATTGCCTAAGCCGTCTACGGCGATCCCGCTGCCATAGTCATCGCCACTACCTCCCAGGAAGGTAGAGTAAACCAGAGTGCTGCCCAACGTATTAATCTTCGTGACAAAGGCATCTGAGGCACCACCACTTTTCGTCCGGAAAGCTCCCGGTGTGGTCGGGAAACC
>CAXUIG010000076.1:0-14104 GCA_964250845.1 uncultured bacterium
TCCCCCTCCCTAGACCGCTAGTAAAAAAAGTTGAGGCGGTGGTCTAGGTTGAAAGATTTCCTAGGTAGTCGCTGGCTCCACCCACTGCTGCTGTTGTTGTGGATAGCAATTGGTACTGGTTTGCGCTTAACCCAGCTTGCAGCGAAGCCGCCCTGGACGGATGAGTTTTCTACCATCGTTTTTAGCCTGGGCAATAGCTTTCGCACCGTTCCATTGAATCGTGCGATCGCACTTGATGTGCTTTTGCAACCGCTCAAACCCAATCCAGGTGCCGGGATCACCGATGTAGTTCAGCATTTATTAATTGAGAGTAACCATCCCCCACTCTACTTTGTGCTAGCTCACTGGTGGATGCAGCTCTGGGCACCTAACCCTAGTGGGTTCGCCTCAGTGTGGGCAGCGAGAGCACTCCCAGCTCTGTTTGGTGCGGTTTCGATCCCAGCCCTCTACGGACTAGGCTGGCTAGCCTTTCGTTCCCGCTTGGTGGGGCAAATGGCTGCCGCCATGATCGCGGTTTCCCCCTACGGCATCTTTCTCGCCCAAGAAGCGCGTCACTATACATTGGCGATTTTATGGGTGGTTGCTTCCCTTATGTGTCTGGTGATTGCCACACGCCACATTCACCACCGGAAACCCTTACCCGCCTGGGTAGCTCTGGGCTGGGTCGGTATTAATTCTTTGGGGATTTCCACTCATTACTTTTTCAGCCTCACCCTGTGTGCTGAAGCTTTGTGGTTGATTGTTCTCGGTTGGCATCACCGAGAGCAGAGGGGAACCTTCCCGAACAATCAATGTCAAGCACCCCCTCTCTCCACGAAGATTTGCCTGGTTTGGAGGCAAATCTTCGTGGTTGCAGTTGGCACACTAATGGGATGTTTGGTCTGGCTACCGAGCTTTTGGCAGGAAGGTTATGGAGGTGAGTTGACCAATTGGATTCAAACTGGCAATCGCGGGTTTTTGGCTTGGCTCAGCCCAGTGTTCCAAGCCCTGGCTGGTTGGATTGGAATGCTCTCGTTGTTGCCAATCGAAGCTCCGTCGCTTTCCGTGCTGATTGCAAGCGGCTTGGTGATGCTGTTTTTTTTCCTTTGGGCGATACCTATTTTGAGTCGCGGCATCATTATCCAGCTCAAGCAACCGACAACCAGTTTGATGACTCAGTTGTTTGCCGTGGTGGTTGTGGGAGCGATCGCCTTATTCTTTTTCTTCACCTATGCTGTTGGTATTGACCTCACCCGTGGTGCCAGATATAACTTCGTTTATTTTCCAGCTGTAAGCGTTTTACTGGGGGCAAGTCTCGCAGTTTGTTGGAACACCCCCGCAAAAATGCAAAAGCACCACAGCTTAGCTGGGAAAAAAGCTGTTGCCCTAATTTGGCTAATGGGACTGATAAGTGGCCTAACGGTCGTCTGCAATCTGGGTTATCATAAGTACTACCGCCCTGAACTTTTAGTCCCGCTGATTCTACAAGTGTCTCAGTCGCCGGTGCTGATTGCGACAACCCACAAAACCCATGTGCAGACTGGGGAAATGATGGGCTTAGCTAGGGAGTTTAAACTCTCTGGTTCAGCAGCCAATCCCCTATTTCTCCTCGCCCATCAAGCCCAAAACCCCAAGACTTCGACGGTTGCCTTGCAACACACCTTGACACAGTTATCACGACCTCGGGACTTGTGGCTAGTAAACTTCCACGCACCAGTGGAACTCAATGGCTGTATTGCTGAAACTCAGTCTTTGCCAATCGTTAACGGCTACGACTACCAGCTGTATCACTGCCAATAAGGCCCATAAAAGCGAAGCTGTAATGAAGGTTTGGAAACACTACTGCTCAGGCTAGTGCCTAATGAGTATGACTCTGGTGAATGAAAGTGAGTTTTGTTCGCGCTTTTGATCATTGGTTGAAAAACAAAGCAGATCGTCCAGCCCTTGCTTGGACACTGTCGATTCTGTGGTTGCTGCTGATTGGCTGGCTAGCTTTCTTCTGGAATTTGGGCAGTACTGGCTTGGTTGATGAAACGGAGCCGCTGTTTGCCGAAGCTGCCCGCCAAATGACGGTGACAGGCGATTGGATCACGCCGTTTTTCGATGGTGAGACTCGCTTCGATAAGCCGGTTTTAATCTACTGGCTGATGGCGATCGCTTACTCCATCTTCGGAGTAAATGAGTGGGCAGTGCGTCTGCCTTCGGCACTGAGCGGCATGGCGCTAGTCAGCTTAGGCTTTTATACATTGTGGGCTTTTGGTGTCGGCAGTCCAGGCCAATTCCCGTCTCAACCAGGTAGGGATGTGCCAACCCAAAGGTACTGGTTCTGTGCTGGGTTGGGTTCTACTTTGATGGCGCTGAATCCACAAACGATTATCTGGGCAAGAACCGGTACCTCGGATATGCTCCTAGTCGGATGCATGGTAGGGGCGTTGTTATCCTTTTTCCTGGGGTATGCCCAACCATCAAAACCAGCGGTACAATCGCGTTGGTATCTAGTTTTTTATGTCCTCATCGCCCTGGCTGTTTTGGCAAAAGGGCCGCTGGGAATAGTCTTGCCTGGGCTGATTATTGGCTCGTTTGTGCTTTATCTCGGTAACGGGCGAGAAGTTTGGCGGGAGATGTTCCCCCTGTGGGGCGGTCTTATTGTTCTGGCGATCGCGCTGCCCTGGTATATCCTAGTGATCCGGTCGAATGGCTGGGCTTATATTAACTCGTTTTTTTTGTATCACAATTTTGAACGCTTTACCACAGTCCTCAAACACGTCTCAGCTGAACCTTCTTGGTATTTTTACTTTTTGGTGATAATGCTTGGCTTTGCCCCCTGGTCGATCTATTTGCCAGTGGCGATCGCCCGGCTGAAATTTTGGCAGCGAAACATCTGGCGCTCTTCACACCGCTCGACCCATCTGGGGCTATTTGCCCTGTTGTGGTTTGTGGATGTTTTGGGCTTCTTCACCATTGCCAGCACCAAACGGCACAGCTATGTGCTGCCCTTAATGCCAGCAGCGGCTATCCTGGTGGCGCTAATGTGGAGCGACCAACTGACTCGAATCAGAAACAAGAACAGCTCACTCTTCTGGAGTGGCTGGTTGAATGTGGTGTTTTTATTGGCACTAGCTGTGGCGCTCTTCTTTATTCCCTACTTGGTAGGCTATGACCCAGATTTTCCCCATCTGCGCCAGGTGATTCAACAGTCGGGTTTACCAGTCTTGGGGGGTATTATTTGGGCGATCACCGCCGTGGCGATCGCGGTTTTAGTATGGCATCGCCACTGGCGTGGAATATTTTGTGTGAATTTGCTGGGAATTGTGGTGTTTCTGATTTTTGTGCTCATGCCCGCTTACTTCCTCGTCGATCAAGTGCGTCAGCTGCCCTTACGGGAATTGTCGGCGATCGCAGCTCAAGTAGAGCAACCAGGCGAACCCTTAATCATGATTGGTTTCAAAAAGCCCAGCATCGTATTTTACATGCAGCGACGAGTGAATTACATTTCATCGCCTGAACATGCCATGGCGCAGATTGAAAAAATAGTCCTGACTCAGCCCCAACCACCTTCCGTGCTCATCCTCAGCCAGCCTAAAAACTTGCCGCAATTGGGACTCCAGCCGACTCAATACCAGAATTTAGGCTTATCCGGTACTTACCAGCTCATCCGGGTTCCTAAAACGGTGGTGTTGCAAAAACAGATTGAGGCGGTAAGGTAGGACAGTATTGAAATCAGGTAGCTACAAATATTTCAATTTAAACTCGCCCTTTCCTATACCTTCGGTTTTAGACCGCTACATTGTCGCCGAACTGCTACCGCCCTTTTTATTTGGTGTGGGAGCCTTTTCTTCGGTTGGGGTGGCAGTTGGCTCTGTGTTTGATCTGGTGCAGAAAGTGGTGGAATCTGGGCTGCCGCTAGCGATCGCCTCGAAGGTTTTTTTATTAAATCTTCCATACTTCATTGTCTTGGCGTTCCCAATGTCCACGCTGTTCGCTACCTTGCTCACCTACACTCGTCTTTCTAGCGACAGTGAACTTATTGCCCTACGTAGCTGTGGGCTGAGTATATACAGGCTGGTGCTGCCTGCCCTAATCATCAGCTTTGTCGTTAGCGGGATCACGTTTGTGTTTAACGAGCGAGTTGTACCGGCAGCAAATTACGAGGCGAATCTTACCCTTGCTCGAGCGCTGAAGATAAAAGAACCATCCTTCCAGCAGCGAAACATTTTCTATCCCGAATACAAACAAGTCCAGCACCTGGATGGGAGTAAGGAAAATATAATTTCGCGCTTGCTTTATGCCGACCAGTTCGATGGTCAGCAGATGAAAGGATTGACGATTTTGGATCGTTCCCAGCCAGGTCTAAATCAAATTATGGTGGCCAAATCAGCCAGGTGGAATCCAGTCGAAAATGCCTGGGAGTTTTTTAATGGCACCATTTATTTAGTCGATCCAGATAGTTCAAACCGCAACATTTTGCGCTTTGAACACCAACAGTTGCAGCTGCCCCGCACACCTGTAGATTTAGCCCAGACTAAACAGAACTACGGGGAAATCAACATTGATCAAGCTCAAGAGCAGCTGAAAATTGCCCGCCTGAGAGGTGATGAAAAAAAAATTCGCCAGCTCCAAGTTCACATCCAAGAAAAAATCGCTTTTCCGTTTGTTTGTCTCGTCTTCGGCTTGGTTGGTGCAGCTTTGGGAATCAGACCGCAGCGAGCAGGCCAAGCGACGAGTTTTGGCATTAGTGTAGTGGTGATGTTTACTTACTACTTACTCAATTTTATTAGTATTGCACTGGGCTCAGCGGGTATTTTCTCTCCTTTAATGTCGGCCTGGTTACCGACTATGTTTGGTTTTGGGGCAGGCGGATTGTTGTTGATGCGAACCGCCCGGTAAACGTGCCACAACGGTCAACCGTAATACCGGGGATAGGGCTTTAGTAATGTCTTAGCTTGATAGACATAAATGACATTTATAACCACCCCGCCTCGTCGAATCGGTACCGTTCCGATCTCCTGTAGACTGCTGAAGTAAGTACGATAGTTAGCCATCAGGTCTTTTCTGAGATTAAAGGGGGCAGTAGTTACGTATAGCGCGTCTTCTCCCAGCCATTGATCAGCGCGTGACCAAAAAGCAAAGCCACGCAGATCTTGGTCAAAGCAAGTAATCGGTGTGTGAGCTAGAGGGCTAAATGCCATGGCAATCGGCCCACCTAGGTAATAGCGATTTGTGAATATAAAGCTAGAGTTTTTTAAAGCCGCACTGAGGACAGTGGATTCGGCAAAGCCGCGCCGCAGTTGCTGAATATCAATTAGTTCTATAGAGGGGTCGTACTTGAGAGGCAAGAACCCTCCCATTAGGGCGTATTGGCTGGGCTTTTGCAGTATTCCTGTTCTCACATGGAGAAGGGCAATTAGTAAAATGCTAACGACCACAATTCCCGAACCTCTTAGCCATCGCCGCATCCAACGTCGAGATTGTTGTTGCCCTAGCAGCAAAGTTATCCCCCAAAATCCTGGCATCGACCAAGTAGGAAAAATTTGCCGATATCCTCCCAGGAGAGTAAACCCTAAAGTCAGGGGCAGGGACACCCATAAAATCAACAGCTGTTGCTCTAAATTCCACCCATAGGTTGATGATTTCTTAGAAAAAAGTTGAGTTGCTTGAGCCAGTCCTAGTCGCAAACTCACGCACCAGAGAGGCAATCCTATAGTGGGGAACAGGCAAGCTACCTCAGCTAGAAAGATCGCTACTACATTCAGCACGTTGTAGCCGCCCTTGGGCACCGCTCGCTTTGATTGAAAACGAAACGACACCCAATCATGCTGCATATTCCAGAACCAAATTGGGAAGATGGTGACGACAAATAAGCCTAACCCTAGCCATGCCCAAGGGGAGCGCAGCGCCGAGCGATGACGTGGACTCGTTAAACAAAAACCAATCAGCCCTAAGCCCAAAACAAAGCCGTGATATTTGCTGAGGCAAGCTAAACCGACTAGAGTACCAAGGATTGCTAAGCGGTAACTGGGTAGGTATGAAATTGGCTGTGGGGATTGAACAGACTCTGAGCGGCTGTGTTTTTGAGTCTGAGGTTGCCGAAAAAATTCATCGGCTGCGCAGTACAAACTTGCTGACCAGAAAAACATCAGCGGACTGTCGGGTAGGCTTAGGACGCCAAAGCAAACTTGAAAAATTGGAATAATGGTGGCGATCGCCAAAGTCAGTCTAGCCGCCTTGGCAGAGAATAGCTTGGCGCTAGTCAGATACAAAAGCACCAAACTGCCTGTATGCAAAATCAGCGCTCCTAGACGAAGCGTGAATTGGGATACTTCTCCTGTCAACCACGGACCAAAGCTAGTTGTGAGCGCCACCAAAACTGGATGATCAAAATAGCTCCAGTCCAGATGTAGGCCGTAGAGATAGTAGTAAGCTTCATCAAAGCCAGGGTAGAGCCAGAAGGCAATTACGCACCGAAACAGCAGTCCTCCAACCAGCAAAAAAAGCACTGACTGATTGGCTTTTCGAGCCCACCATTTCTGAGCTGTTTGCATTAGCTAACCCCTGCCTTTGATACACGAACCAACTCATAAATTCCAGCCTGACTAATTTGTTGATACTGGTTGGGTTTCAATCCCGTTTTTTCTAGAGATTTAGGAGTGGCTATCAGAAGTACAGATTTAGGACTAGATTGTTTATTTATGTTCTGAATATAGGGAACTGCCTTTGAGGGGCTATGCAAAAATGTAACATGTCGTTGTGTATAAAAAACCATACTGGGCTTTTCGAAGTCGTTTGTAATCATAACCAGTTCTTCGCCCGGAGCTTCAACCTGAACTATAGACTGGGCTATCTGGCGCAAAGGAAGTTGGCGTTCGGTATCGATGATGCGTGAGGCAGGCATGATGACGAACATCAAGCAGGCAACAAATCCTAGAAAGTTGACCCCCCAGAGCCAATGGGTTTGACTTCGCAGCAGTAAAACTGTTCCGGCGATCGCACTTGCGCCCCAAATCACTGCCCCGACCTCAAACAAACCTGATTTGCTTATCCGCAACCCAAGATTAGGCATAGAAGGGTCATTCCCCAGCCAGTGAGGACTGTAGAAAGAAGAGAACGCAAGTACCAGAAAAAGCAGAATATTCAGAAGGCTGGTTAGTTTCAGGCTCCATGAGTATTGATGGAAAATCTGCCCTCTCACAATCTCATAGCTCCACCAGAGCGCCATTATAATGGCTGCCGCCAACATCAGCGGTAGGGTGTAGCTGAAGTATTTGGTCGCGGCGATGGTAAAAAAGCACAAGACAATCAGAAACCAAAACAGGGCAAACACTCCGAGATGGGCTTGGCGGGCTGATTCTTGCCAATGCCGTCGCTGGAAAAGTTTAACCCATGCGATCGCACTCGGTAAACCAATCGACCAGGGAACAAAGCCAATTAACATCACCAAGACGTGAAAGTACCAGGGTCCGTGATGATGATTGACAACGCTAGTAAACAGTTCAAAATTGTGGTATTCAAAAAATGAATTAACATAAGCTTTGCCATTGTACAAAGTTACCACTATGTACCAGGGCAGGCTTAAAGCTAGAAAAATCAAAGCGCCCCAAACTAAACGCATTTCCCCGATAACTTCCTTAGCTCTGCCAACATAAATTAGGAAGCAACTAATAATCAACCCAGGCAGAACAACTCCAACAGGTCCCTTAGTCAACACAGCCAAAGCACTCAAAATGTAGAAAGCCAGATAGCAACGTGCCTGCGTTGTTCGTTGTTCCGGTTGGGCATAGCCCAGAAAAAAAGCCACTAGCGCACCTCCAAAACTTGCACTCAGTAACATATCTGAGTAGCCAAGGCGCCCAAACAACAACGTCAGGGGATTTAATGCCACCATTGCTGAGCCCAGGTAAGCTACCAACCATGATTGCCATTGAATTGAGCAGCGGTAGGGGATAGACAATCGGGAGTCTTGAGTTGAACAGCATCCATTGCCCATTGCCTCTGTAGCACTGCCAAAATACCGTAAGGTGTAGAAGCAACAACTTGTGAGAGCAAATCCTGCTAGTGCCGAAGGTAGTCGGGCGGCAAACTCGTTGACGCCGAAGGTTTGATAGGCGATCGCCATCAGCCAGTAGATCAATGGCGGCTTATCAAAGCGAGGGACACCATTGAAAAAGGGGGTAATCCAATCCCCAGTCACCGTCATCTGTCGAGCGGCTTCAGCAAACAGTGGCTCTGTCTCATCGAGCAAGCCAGTGCTGCCCAAGTTCCTAAAGAAAGCCAGCCAGCTAATCAAAAGCAGCCACAAAATCGATAACATCCAAGCGAGGTAATAGCGCAGGTAGCGCCTTACACACAGCCAGACGATGTTTGCTGGGTGAGGACGCCATTTGAACGGATGCTTGGGATTTATCAACGGGTGGCTCTGGCTATCGGCAGTCGATACAAAGGACATTTTTATCAGACCAGCACCACTTTTGGCAACAAAACCAGACCGGGAACATATATTGTGCTTTTAAGGCGCTGCCCTACACAGCAAATGCGCTGCACGCGGGTGTAGGGTGTAGGTACCCAACTTTTCCCCATACCCTACACCCCACACCCCACACCCCGTTCCTGGCACAGTTCTATGTCAAAAAAGTTGAACATCTACCGGCGACCGGTAGCCATTGATTTATTCGCTGGTGCCGGTGGATTTTCATTGGGGATTGAGCAAGCTGGGTTTGATGTGCTGGTAGCAGTTGAGCATGACCCAGTCCATGCTGCCACCTATGCATTCAACTTTCCACTGACAGAAGTATTGTGCGCGGATGCCTTAACTGTGACCAGTCAGGTAATCAAAGAGGCAGCTTATCGGGCATACGAAACCCACCACCCCTGTTCAGGTAGGGAGTGGAAAGGGCAAATTGACTTGGTGTTCGGCGGACCGCCCTGTCAGGGTTTCTCACTCATGGGCAAGCGGCAGCTCAATGACGATCGCAACAGTTTGGTATTTCAATTTTACCGCTTGGTGAAGGAGTTAAGACCGCGCTACTTCGTGATGGAGAACGTGCTTGGGATGCTGGTGGGAGAACACCAAACTTTGCTCCAGCAACTGAAGGCTCAGTTTAAAGCAGCTGGGTATCTAGCTCGAGAGCATATTTTAAATGCGGCAGATTTCGGCGTGCCACAGAAGCGGCAGCGGTTGTTTTTAATTGGCTTTCAAGAAGCTGGTGATGTTCGCCCACCGGACTTCCCAACACCGCCAGCGCTCAAAAGCGTAACAGTGGGGGATGCCTATGCTGTAAGCGTAGGCGAAGCGATCGCTGACCTGCCCGACTTGGATAACTTTCCTGAACTTCTAAAAACTGATGCAGTCCTGCTGAGTGAGTCGCAGTTGCTGGAGATGAAGCAAAAAATCAGCCACTATGCGAGTGTGTTGCGCTCTTTACCATCCGAGGAGACTAACAATCTCTCTTACCCCCGCCAATGGAATCCTCAGTTGTTGACCAGTTCCCTGCGAACTTGGCACAGGGAGGAAATTATTCGCCGCTTTAAGGAGACGCTTCCTAACAAGCGGGAACCGACAAGTCGCCTGCAACGCTTGGATTTAAATGGTCTGTGTCCTACCTTACGAGCTGGTACGGGACCAGCGCAGGGTAGCTATACTTCTCCCCGTCCCATTCATCCTATTCTACCAAGAGTTATTTCAGTGCGGGAGGCAGCACGACTGCATTCATTTCCAGACTGGTTCCGATTTCATCAAACCAAGTGGCACGGGTTCCGCCAGGTTGGCAATGCAGTTCCACCACTGCTAGCACGAGCTGTGGGGCACCAAATTGTCGCCGCTTTGTGCGTTATCCCATCAGTGCCACGAGAGCTACTAGAATTGGGAGACACTCAGTTGCTGCGGTTTGATGCATCTGGGGCAGCTCAGTACTGGAAAGCAAAGGGCACTGACTTTTCTAGAACTTTTTGATGATTTTCCTCTGATTTTCACCAATTGTCAAAGTTGTTATTGGTAGATAAGCTTTTATAAAAGCTCAGTACATAGAAAATATCAAGCTAGATTATGGAGTCGTCCACAATTGGGCAAATTCACACCACTTTTGTTAGTCAATTAGCGATTACCTGTCAATTGTTCGAAAAGTAATAGTAGCTGAGTGTGAAAAGTGATTTCATGGTTTACCTAGCAATTAATTACCTCGTGCGACTCCGCGTAAACGGCTCATTTAAAAAAAACAAACAAATCTTAATGCCTTGCTATTACGGCAGTTTAAATGAGCAATATTTGGCTAAATACCAACAAAGTTTGTAGATTTTCTTAAAATTCCTTTCCTTGTTCAAATGACTGAATAAAATGCAATAAGGCAGGACAGTGTAAACCAAAACTGCAAACAAAATTGAGTGAATCATTTCACAAGGGTGAAAATTAGCCTATGTCTGTTTTTAACGTTGACAA
The DNA here is from genome assembly GCA_964250845.1 of uncultured bacterium. Taxonomy (GTDB): domain Bacteria; phylum Cyanobacteriota; class Cyanobacteriia; order Cyanobacteriales; family Chroococcidiopsidaceae; genus CAXUIG01. The sequence continues at coordinate 10,409 of CAXUIG010000076.1, forward strand.
GGCCTTGGCAGAATTGCAAGCCGAAGTAAGCAATTGTGAACAGGCTCTAGTAGAGCTTATAAGGATGAAAACAAACATGTCTGAAAAATCCACAGCAGCCAGCCAGACCGACGTCCAACTAGAAAGTCAACTGCAAAAAACCCCGGTGGCGATTGTTGGAATGGCTTCTATCATGCCCGAATCCAAAAATCTCCAAGAATACTGGGAGAAAATCATTCACCAAGTGGATTGCATTACCGATGTCCCTCCTTCGCGGTGGGATGTGGAGGCTTACTACGACCCGGACCCCAGGGCAGTCGACAAGACTTACTGCAAGCGAGGCGGATTCATTCCAGATATTGATTTCAACCCAATGGAATTTGGGCTACCTCCCAACCTCCTCGAAGTCACAGATGTTTCGCAGTTGTTGAGTCTGGTTGTGGCCAAGGAGGCAATAGCAGATGCAGGCTACGGTGAATCTCGGCAGTTTAATCGAGAGCGTACCGGGGTAATCCTCGGCGTGGCACTGGCAAGGCAGTTGACTACGCCACTTGGTACGAGGTTGCAGTATCCCGTCTGGGAGAAGGTGCTCAAAAGCAGTGGGTTATCCGATCAGGATACTCAAAAAATTATCGAGAAAATAAAACTGGCGTATGTGAAGTGGGAAGAGAACGCTTTCCCTGGCATGCTAGCTAACGTGGTAGCGGGAAGGATTGCCAACCGCCTCGATCTAGGGGGGATGAACTGCGTGGTGGATGCAGCCTGTGCCAGTTCATTGGGCGCTCTATCAATGGCAATCAGTGAGCTAACTGAATACCGCAGCGACATGATGATCACTGGAGGAGTTGACACCGACAACTCGATCATCGCCTATATGTGTTTCAGCAAAACACCAGCTCTGTCCCTAAACCAGAGTGCCAGACCTTTCGATGTCGATTCGGATGGGATGATGATGGGTGAAGGCATCGGCATGATGGTGCTCAAGCGCCTGGAGGACGCCGAGCGCGACAACGACAGAATCTATGCAGTGATCAAGGGAATTGGCACCTCCAGTGATGGTCGGGATAAAAGCATCTATGCGCCGCGTCCCGAAGGGCAGGTTAGAGCCTTGCGTCGGGCTTATGAGAATGCTGGCTTGTCGCCCTTGAGTGTTGGCTTGATTGAGGCGCACGGCACAGGCACTATGGCTGGAGATACTGCCGAATTCACAGCCTTAAAAGAATTTTTTGGCGAACATAATCCGCAAGTGCAAAACATCGCTCTCGGCAGTGTCAAATCGCAGATTGGACATACCAAAGCGGCGGCAGGTGCAGCAAGTCTAATCAAAACTGCCTTGGCTTTGCACCACAAAGTCTTGCCACCCACCCTTAAGGTGACAAAACCGCACCCGAAACTAAACGTTGAGTCCTCAGCGTTTTATTTGAATACAGAAACCAGACCCTGGCTCCATGTAGCAGGGGAAGGGCCAAGACGTGCAGGCGTAAGTTCTTTTGGCTTTGGTGGCACAAATTATCACGTCATCCTGGAAGAATACTCGAGCGAACACCAGAGCGCTTATCGTCTACACAATACTCCTGAGTCAGTGCTGCTGTTTGCCCCCACCCCCGCACAGTTGTTGACCCAGTGTGAAGACCTACTGCTCAATCTGCAATCCGACGCTGGCGAGCGGCATTATGCGGCACTGGTTGATGCATGTAAATCTTTAGACATTCCTGTCACAGATGCCAGAGTAGGGTTCGTCGCCAATTCTTTGACCGAAGCTTGCAAGTTGTTGCAAACCAGTATTGACTGGCTAAGAAACAAGGCAGAGGCTCAATTCTGGCAGCACCCCCAAGGGATCTACTACCGCCAAACCGGCATCAACCCCCAGGGGAAAGTGGTGGCGCTGTTTTCCGGCCAAGGCTCCCAGTATCTAGAAATGGGCCGGGAACTCACGATTAACTTCCCTTGTTTGCGGCAGGCCTTTGGTTATATGGACAGCCTGTTGAGCCAAGACGGTTTGACGCCTCTCTCAGACACAGTTTTCCCTCGCCCGGTGTTTGATACAACTCAAAGGCACGCTCAAGTGGAAGCGCTGACGCGCACCGAATATGCCCAGCCAGCGATTGGGGCATTTAGCGTCGGCCTCTACAAAATACTGCAACAGGCCGGGTTCAAACCCGATTTTGTCGCAGGGCACAGCTTCGGAGAACTGACCGCCCTCTGGGCTGCTGAAGTTTTGAGTGACGAAGATTACTTTTTCCTAGTCAAAGCCAGGGGTCAAGCTATGGCTACCCCAAATGACCCCAATGTTGATGCGGGAGCCATGTTGGCTGTGATGGGGGATGTCTTGCGGGTGGAAGCAGTAGTAAAGGATTTTCCCCAGGTCACCATTGCTAATTTGAATTCCAATAGTCAGGTGGTGTTGGCAGGAGCCAAGTCAGAAATCACCAAAGTCCAAAAGGCTTTGACTGAGCAAGGGCTTACTGCCGTCTTGCTACCTGTTTCGGCAGCTTTTCATACACCGCTTGTCGCTCAGGCCCAAAAACCTTTTGCCGAGGCAATTGAGGGAATTACCTTCAGAGATGCCAAGATCCCGGTCTACACCAATGTGACAGGAAAGCGTTATCCTACCGAACCGAAATCTCTGCAAACAACTCTGAAAGAACATCTGATCAATTCGGTGGTGTTTAAGCGTGAGATCGAAAACATCTATGCTGACGGTGGTTATTTCTTTATTGAATTCGGGCCTAGGAATATTCTGACCAACCTGGTGAAAGATATCCTCGGCGAGCAACCCCATCTAGCTGTGGCCTTGAATGGGAGTCGCCAAAAGGATAGCGATCGTCAATTGCGAGAAGCCGTTATGCAGTTGCGCGTGGCCGGTTTGACTCTAACAAACCTGGACCCCTACCAAGTGCCTGCTAAAACCCCTGAGGCTAACAAATCTAATCTGTTGACTGTGCGGTTAAACAGCAGCAACTTTGTGTCAGAAAAATCGAAATTGGCATTTGAAACAGCTTTGCGAGATGGGCATCAAGTGAATATGGTTGATACCTTGAATGGCTCTGAGGCCAAACCTGCACCGATTGCAAACGGCATTAAGCAGACCGAAAAGACGGAGGATCTAATCCTGGCTACAACTCGTATGACAGAATCCCCTGAGCCGATGATGCCTCCTCAACCAAGCCCTGAACCGAAGCGGCAACCAATGGTAGAAATGCCTCTAAATTATCAACCAACCCCTGAGCCTCATAGGCAACAAATGACAGAAATGCCTTTGAATTATCAACGGGTTTTAGAGAGTTTAGAGTACAGCATGGAAAAATTTAATCACCATCAAGGTGATATTTTGCAAGTCCACGAACAATCTCTGCAGCATCAGACAGAATATGCCAAAACATTCTTCCAACTGATGCAGCAGCAGAACTTGTTGTTTGCAAATGGTAAATCTGCGGCTCAACCGCCTCAAACGCAGGAAGTTGTAATCGAAAGCTCAGAGCGCAGCATGATGCGGTTTCACCATCATCAAGCTGAAACGTTGCGCATCCATGAGCATTACCTGAAGCATCAGATGGATTACGCCAACAACTTTTTCCAATTGCTTCAGCAACAATATGACGTGTTGATCAATGGCGATTCTACTGCTGACGCCAAACCCTTTGTCAGCTTTCAGGATAGTCATGCTGCTATACCTACTACTGCCAAAGAAACAGATCTTGCCAAGCAGGATAGCCC
>CAXUIG010000076.1:14204-24645 GCA_964250845.1 uncultured bacterium
GCCAACACCCGACAGTCTCATGTCCGCACCGCCCGAGTCAGCAGCAACGCTCTTCACCCCACCACTAGTAGCGATTGATATTAGCGCCCTGAGTGAAACTCTGCTCGCCGTCGTCAGTGAGAAGACAGGCTACCCAGTTCAAATGCTGGAGCTTTCGATGGACATGGAGGCGGATTTGGGGATTGATTCGATCAAACGCGTCGAAATCCTCGGCGCACTACTGGAGCTATTCCCCGACTTGCCAAGGCCGAATCCTGAAGATCTTGCCGAACTGCGTACCATTGGTCAAATCGTTGAGTATTTGCAACAGCAGGCTGACTCGGTATTTACTATTGCCAAAGAAACAGATATTGCCGAGCAGGATAGCCCCCAACTCTTAACAACCGCACCGATTGCTGTGTCTAGCAACGGGCATGTAACCAGCCCTGACCCCGCTGTCAGCCACGGCTCCAGCAACGCCTCAAATGGCTCAACACTAGTCCAAGAGAGTCTGGTGACGATGGTGCCAACACCCGACAGTCTCATGTCCGCACCGCCCGAGTCAGCAGCAACGCTCTTCACCCCACCACTAGTAGCGATTGATATTAGCGCCCTGAGTGAAACTCTGCTCGCCGTCGTCAGTGAGAAGACAGGCTACCCAGTTCAAATGCTGGAGCTTTCGATGGACATGGAGGCGGATTTGGGGATTGATTCGATCAAACGCGTCGAAATCCTCGGCGCACTACTGGAGCTATTCCCCGACTTGCCAAGGCCGAATCCTGAAGATCTTGCCGAACTGCGTACCATTGGTCAAATCGTTGAGTATTTGCAACAGCAGGCTGACTCGGCTGAAAAAATAATGCTCCAGAATGAGCCAGAGAGCCAGCAATCTGAGCAAAATCACCATATTCTTCGCAGTCCAGTCCGACTCAAGGTCCTCCCTGAACCTGATTTCTTGGATTTCACCTTACCTGAGAACCATATTGGCTTGCTCACTGATGATGGCTCCCTCACTACTTCTAAGTTGGCGGCACAGCTGACAGAGCGTGGTTGGAAAGTTGTGGTCTTAAGTTTTCCCCAAAGCTTGATTGCCGATCGCTCACCTTTGCCCACCGGCATGACTCGCGTGGTGCTGGAAGATTTAAGCGAGGATCATCTGAAACAACAGTTGGTAGCGATCGCTGCTGAGCATGGTGCCATTGGCGCTTTCATCCATCTAAATCCAGTCAGTCAGGACGTTCAAAGCCAGGAGCCCTGCTACCTAGAAGTGGAAAAAGCCCTCCTAAAGCAGGTTTTTCTGATCGCCAAACATCTCAAACAACCGCTAAATGAAGCGGCACGTCAGGGACACAGTTGTTTCCTCACCGTTGCTCATCTTGATGGAGAGTTGGGTACAGGAGGAAAAACCAACTTCGGTGCCATCGGCGGCGGCTTGTTCGGACTAACCAAAAGCTTGAACCAGGAATGGGAACCCGTGTTTTGTCGGGCGATCGACCTGAGTCCCGATTTGGATACACCACAATCGGTTCAATGCATCCTCACCGAGATCCACGATCCTAATCGTTTGATCACTGAAGTTGGATATAGCTTGCAGGGGCGAACCACCCTAGTGTGCTAAGCAGACACCGTAACCGAGAGTAAGGTGCTTAATATGAAAAGCCAAATTTCGTCAACTCCTGTCTTTCTCGTCAGCGGCGGAGCCAAAGGCATCACGGCTGAATGCGTCATCGAGCTAGCGAAGCACAAGAAATGCCAATTCATCCTGCTAGGGCGTTCGGCAATTGCTGATGAACCCACATGGGCTGTAGGCTGCTCTAGTGAATCGGAATTGAAACAGCGGCTGATGGAGGATTTCCTGGCAAAAGGAGAAAAGCCTACCCCTGTGATGGTGCAGCATGAATTTAATGCCATTTCATCTAAGCGGGAGATTGAAAAAACACTCTCTGCCATCGAGCAGGCGGGCGGACAAGCAGAATATCTCAGTGTGGATGTGACCGATTTGAGCGCTCTCAAGTCAAAACTGGAAGCTGCGGTGCAACGCACAGGACCAGTCACAGGAATTATTCATGGGGCTGGCAATTTAGCCGATAAACGGATTGAGAGAAAATCGGAGCGGGATTTTGAAACTGTTTACAATGCCAAGGTAAAAGGTTTAGAAAACCTGCTCAGCTGTGTGAGCCCCAGTCAACTTGATTATTTGATTCTGTTTTCCTCGGTGGTTGGGTTTTATGGGAATGTAGGTCAGTCAGACTACGCGATCGCAAATGAGATTCTCAACAAGTCAGCCTATCTTGTCAAGGGCAATTATCCAAACTGTCGCGTAGCTGCGATTAACTGGGGACCCTGGGATAGTGGCATGGTATCGGCGGAATTAAAAAAAGCTTTTGCTGAGCGCAATATCCAGACTATTCCGATCAATATCGGCAGTCAAATGTTAGTTGAAGAACTAGAGCCAGCGAATCAAGAAACCGTGCAGGTGCTGATTGGTAGTCCGTTGACACTTACACCTGAGGCATCGACCTCCGATTTGCAAACGTTCCAGATTCATCGCCGATTAACGTTAGCAGCTAATCCCTTCTTGCAAGATCATGTGATCGCCGGTAATCCAGTTTTACCAGCCACTTGTTCCCTGTCATGGATTGCCAATACCTGTGAGCAACTATATCCCGGTTACAATTTTTTTAGTTGCGCTAACTACAAGGTGTTAAAAGGAATTATCTTTGACAATAATCTGGTAAGCGAATACATTCTGGAGCTGAAAGAAATCGCTAAAAGCGATGCCAACGAAATCGAGTTTGATGCCAAAATCTGGAGTAAAAACCAAGAAGGCAAAATTCGTTATCATTACAGTACCCAGCTCAAGCTGATGCGACAAATTCCTGTCCTCCCCACTTATGATTCTTTGAACGTTGCAGAGGATCATCCCAGCCCCATATCTAGCTCATCACTCTATCAAAGCGGGGGGTTAAGCTTATTTCATGGTCCTTCCTTTCAAGGAGTAAAAAAGGTCTTAAATATCAATGCGGAAAAAATTACCCTAGAATGCTTTTTGCCCAGAGTTGGAGAAAGGCAGCAAGGGCAGTTCCCAGTCCAAACGTGCAATCCCTATATTGCCGACGTTCAGGTACATTCACTGTGGATTTGGGTGCAGCATTTTTTTGAAACAGGTTGTTTGCCTTCAGAAATTAAAAAGGTTGAGCAGTTCGCAGCCATTCCATTTGATGAAACCTTTTATGTTTCTTGTGAAGTCAAGTCTAAAACCGATGCGGCTGTTGTTGCTGATGTCATAGCTCACAATCTTGAAGGGCAAATCTACTCACGTATGCTGGGGGCGAAGGGAACCATTTTGCCTTTGAAATTAAAACGCAGTTCATTGCGTCACGCGGTGGAAGTATAGAGCAGCTGGATGGGGCTAAATCTGTTGTGGGTTAATGCAGAAAAATAGGAGCTCAGTGATGGGTAAAACTACCAAAATGGCGCTTGTAGGCATGGACGTATTTTGGGGTTCATGTCAGGAATTGGATGCTTTTGACCGCAGTATTTATGACGGGATAGAAGCCCAAGAACAATTGCTATCGCCTGCTTATTCAGGTGATGAAACCCCAAAGAAAGCCGATATCAAAGATTGGGAAATTAATCCTTGGTATTTGAAAGTAACGCCTGATGAAGCAACACTACTAAACCCTCAACAACTATTGATTCGCCAGGTAGTTGACAATGCCCTGAGAGATGCGGGACTGGCTCAAGGGGGAAATGTCGCTGTTGTTATTGCCCTGGGAGGAAATGCCGCCTTCAAAACCCTGGAAGTTGCCCAGATGTTACTTGCTGACAGGGAAGTACACGCTGTTGTTGTAGGTGCTGTTGCTACAGCTGAGATGGTAGGCCCAGGCGCGCTCGCCGTGGTATTGCAGCTCCAGGAAATAGCTTCACCAGCTCAGAAGCACATCTATGCAGTGATTGACGCCATCAGTCTCGTGCAAAGCAATCCCTCCAAAGAACTGGATAGCCATGCAGCGGTAACGCGAGCCTGTGAACATGCTTTCAATCTGGCAGGTATCAAACCGGAAGACGTCAGTTACTTGGAAGTTGTCGCCAGCGGATTTCAACCGGAAGATGAGTTAGAGATTAAGGGTTTGCTCCAGGCTTACCAGACTTCTGCAGCGACTCGAAGTTGTGCGATTGGCAGTGTCAAGGCTAATGTCGGTCACACCTATGCTGCCTCAGAAATAGCCAGCATGATCAAAACTGCACTCTGCCTCTATCACCGATATATTCCGGCATCACCCCAAGGTTCTAATCCAAAGAGTTTAGGGTTTTTGAGCCCAGAGGTTGGGCAGGAAAGTCCGTTTTATGTAGCGGCTGAATCCAGACCATGGTTTTTAAAACAAGGAGCTACTAGAAGAGTCGCTGCTATTAACAGCATGGGGCTAGATGGGACTTACGCACATTTAATTTTGTCGGAGGACCCAAGCCAGAAAGAGCGCCACAGCCGGTATTTAGAGCAAACGCCTTTTTATCTTTTCCCGCTCGCTGCTGATTATCGCTCAGCTTTACTAGAACAGCTTGGCGCTCTACAAGAAACTATCGAAAATTGCTCTTCTCTATCCGCTGCCGCACATGTTACCTATGCAGCGTTTCAAAAGCGTTCTGAGGCAAATTATGCACTAGCGATTCTCGGACGCAATAAAGATGAATTGCTGCGAGAGATCCAGCGTGCCCTTCAGGGTGTGAACAAAGCCTTTGAGCGCCAGGAAGACTGGCAAACTCCTGTGGGCAGCTATTTCACGGCAAACCCGCTGGGTCAACGGGGTAGGTTAGTCGATAGCGGCGGCTTCTGGGCCTCATCCCCCATTGCTTTCGTTTACCCTGGTGCCTTCAATTCTTATATGGGACTCGCCCGCAATCTCTTCCGCTTGTTTCCCAAGATTTACGATGACCCGGTAATCAAGAGTGTTTACAGCCGTGTCGCCAATATAGAAAAAATTCTCTATCCAAGAAGCTTGAAACCATTGTCAAAAAGGCAACTGGAGGCCCTCGAAAAGCAGTTGACAGAGGATCCACTAGCAATGCTGGAATCTGGAACCGGCTATGCCGGACTCATCACTGCAGTTATGAGGGATTATTTTCAAGTCCGGCCCCAGTGTACATTTGGCTACAGCTTGGGCGAAATTAGCATGATGTATGCCCAGAGTGTCTGGACCAGTTACAACCAAGCTAGCGATGCCTTAAACTCATCCCCTCTGTTTAGAACCCGGCTGTCTGGTCCCAAAAACGCGGTTCGCGATTACTGGGGATTACCCCAAAAACAGGACGATACTGGCGAATTTTGGAGTACCTATATTCTTATGGCTGAGCCATCCCAGGTCAGGGAACGCCTCAAACATGAGAACCGCGTCTATTTGACTCATATCAATACACCAACAGAAGTAGCGATCGCAGGCGATCCACAAGCCATTCGGAGGGTGATTGAGAGCTTGAATTGCGAGGGTTTCCCTACCCCCTTCGACCAGGTGATTCATTGCGAGGCCATGAGCTCTGAATACGATGACCTCGTCAAAGTGAACACCTTACCTATCCAAAACGTACCGGAGAATATTTTTTATTCCGCAGGGGATTACCAACCCATTCCCCTCGAGAGCGATTCTGTTGCTCACAACATTGGCAAATGCCTATGTCAACAGCTTGATTTTCCTCGGCTAATTAACCGAGCCTATGAAGATGGGGCCAGAATATTTATCGAAACTGGCGTTGGCAGTAACTGTTCTAGATGGATTGGTGAAACACTCAAACAGAAAGAACACGTCACAATCGTCCTCAATAGAAGAGGTGTAGACGATCATACTTCTATTGTCAGAGCGCTGGCAAAGCTCCTGAGTCATCGGGTTTTTCTAGATCTATCATTACTTTATGATCAAGGAGAAAAAAGTATCATTGATAACAGCTTTTATCCTCAAGAAGAATTACAATCTGACAAAGCAATTACAACGAAGCAGGAAAATCATCAACCCATTCCGGCTCCTAGCACAACAAATCACAATGTTATTCACGCCGGGTTACAATTGCCGCCAACAAGTCCGCTCAACGGGGGGGAAATACACCCACAGCTGGCTCCTCAAGTCGGGAGACCCGCCGACGGCACTGCTCCTATAACAACACCAGCTAGTGATGATGCTAACGGCAATTCCAGCTCGGCTCATTCTTCAAGCCTGATGTCGGAGCTGCCCGATTTACGCAACCCTCAGTATCAACAGGTAAGTGATAACAATACCAGCGTCACCAAAATACATGCTGCTTTTTTACAAGCGCGCCAGGAATCATTACGGCAAATAAGCGAAATAATTCAGCTTCAAATTGGGTTCTTACAACAGGTTATTGATAGAGAGTCCGTGGTTGACATCAGTAATGAACCATTACCAGATCAGGAAGTTTCTGGAATGTAAGCACGATAATTCATGAACACCAGCCCCTGGCAATTCATTTACTGTAATTAGAGGACAAAAAAACGTGATAAGCGTAGACGCGGTTCTGAATAAAAACAATAATGGTCTGCAATTATCCGGCTATTTTCACCAGCAAAATCAAGATTGGCAAGGCATCCTAGCTTGTGTGTCTTTTAATCAGGCAGGGATAAAGGCTAACCTGTTGAATTTAGATAAACCTTGTTATATTGTGAGGTGTGAAGGACAGATCGGCGTAACCAACGAAGGTGACTTGCGCCATTCCACTAATGGGAAAAAGGGCCAAGTGGAAATGCTGATAGCTCTTCCACCACTTCCGATTCAACAGTTGGGCGACCCAAATTTCCTGGCCTTTCACGGTGTGAACTATGCATATACCGCCGGTGCGATGGCCCAAGGCATTGCTTCTGAGGAACTGGTCATTGCTCTAGGGAAAGAGAAACTTTTGAGTTCATTTGGCTCTGGCGGACTAAGTCCTTCCCGTGTCGAAGCAGCTATTAATCGCATTCAACAAGCCCTGCCACAGGGACCATACGCATTTAATTTACTCCACAGTCCCAGTGAACCGGCGATTGAACGCCGTGCAGTTGATTTGTATCTCAAATATGGTGTGAGAACCGTAGAAGCTTCGGCATTCCTGGATTTGACTCCCAACATAGTTTATTACCGTGCCGCTGGACTTAGTCTCAATGCCGCTGGGGAAATTGAGATTAACCACAAAATTATTGCCAAAATTTCCCGCCGAGAAGTCGCGATCAAATTTCTCCAACCCGCTCCTACCAGAATTCTCAAAGAACTAGTAGAGCTTGGCCTCATTACTGAGTTACAGGCCACCCTGGCTGCCAAAATTCCCCTAGCTGATGATATCACAGTGGAGGCGGATTCTGGTGGTCATACAGACAATCGACCTCTGGTCTGTCTGTTGCCTTCCATCTTGGAATTGAGAGATGAAATTCAGTCAAAATATTGTTACGACAGACCCGTTCGAGTCGGAGTAGCCGGAGGAATTGCCACTCCACAATCAGCATTAGCTGCCTTCATGATGGGTGCTGCCTATGTGGTGACTGGCTCCATTAACCAGTCGTGCGTTGAAGCTGGCACTTCTGGACATACCAAGCAATTGTTGGCGCAAGCCGAGATGCCTGACGTCATGATGGCTCCGGCGGGAGACATGTTTGAAATGGGGGTAAAACTTCAAGTTCTCAAACGCGGCACTCTCTTCCCGATGCGGGCACAGAAACTATTTGAGTTGTACAAAACCTATGACTCGATTGCAGACATTCCTGTCTCGGAAAGAGAGAAACTAGAAACACAAATTTTTCGCCGGAGTCTTGAAACCGTTTGGGAGGATACCGTAGCTTATGTGTCCAAACGGAATCCCGATAAAATCACCAAGGCACTCAACAATCCCAAGCTGAAGATGGCGCTAATTTTTCGCTCCTATCTAGGATTGTCGTCCCGCTGGTCTAACTCTGGGGAAAAAGGGCGGGAAATGGACTATCAAATCTGGTGTGGACCAGCGATGGGCAGCTTCAATAACTGGGTGCGGGGTTCTTATCTGGCTGAGCCGCACAATCGGCGCGTGGTTGATGTTGCTAACCACATCATGACTGGAGCTGCCTTTTTATACCGGATGCAAAGTTTGAAAATGCAGGGATTACTTCTTCCAGTTCACTACTCTCAGTATTGTCCAGTTCCTTTGACCTAAGAGGTGTACAGATGACCCAGTTGACTCCCGATCCTACTGTCGAACAGTCTCATACCGCAGAAGATATTCAAGCCTGGCTAGTCTCTCGTCTTTCCGAGTTGTTAAAAGTCGAACCCGAAGAGGTCGATATTCGAGAGCCTTTCGACAGCTACGGCTTAGATTCCAACCAAATTATGGTGCTTGCCAGCCAAGCCGAGAAGCTGCTGGGATTTAAGCTGTCTCCTATCCTGCTGTGGCATTACCCCACTATTGAATCCCTTGCCCACCGCTTAGCCGAAGAATGTGCTGGTTCAGAGTCAGAGATGTTTGAACTCTGAACGCCGCCGCTGCGCTTGAACAGGTGACAGAACCGCCGAATGATTAGGAGATTTTAAGACTATGAACACATCCGAACTTTTGACCAACCTTACCCAACAGGGTGTTCAGTTGTGGGTGGATAATGACAAACTAAGTATTCGTTCTCCCAAGGGAGTACTAACGCCAGAACTGCGCACCGAACTGGCGACGCGCAAGGCAGAACTCCTAGACCTTCTGCGTGAGATGGATGTCGCTCTTGGCTCTACTCCCGTACCTCTGAGTCAGGGACTAAGCCTGCAAACAATCGGTCGTTTAATTGGCGGTTTTGTTGAGCAATCAGCTGCGGACTTTAAGCCACCAATTATTGCTCCTGAAGCTATGGCTCAAAAGCTAACAGTTACCTTTAGACCTTTGCCTCAGGGGTACAGAAATGAAGAAATTATGAGATTTAGAGAAGAATTGGAAGTAAAGCTGCGGAACCATGGGGTCAAAATTGCCCCCTGGCACGAAGCTACAACCGATTTTAATTATGAAATAAATCTACCACTTATTAAGCGGAAAAAAAGCCTCAAAATGAGGGTGGCAAAAGCAGAAATTAATGCAGTGATTGATGTTGAGCCACCCCCATCTTTAAGAAGAAAAGCGAAAGTTTTTACAGCAGAAAAACTGTATTACTTTTATTCTCGTTTTGTTTTAAAGCAACGAAAATTGTCAGTTTCTGGAATTGCTAAATTGACGGGCTGGGCTGAAGATCATGCAGTAAAATACGTTGAAGATCCGTCTAATACTCAGGTGATTATGCTCACCGAATTAGAGTCGGAGTTTGTCAATCCCCAGCTAAATTATCAACATAAAATAGGTATTGGTTTAAAAACTCTAGTTAGAACATTTTCGGAAATCGTAATTGGAGTTTCGCCAGCGAATCTTTCAATTTTAAACATGAATCTTTCGGATTCTATATTCCCCAGAAATGAGCTAGACGGATTTGTCTTAAACTCACTGATCCCGAAAGTGTTTGTTCCAATCATGCCACTATCACCGAGCCGATTTGAGATAGGAGAATACAATCCGACTCAATCTATTTATGCCAAAAAATTAGTGGCATTGGGTAAGACACTCGCCTCAACAGGTCTATTTCCTCCTGGTTCAAAGCTGAGTGAAGTTATTAAAAGAAAGTCACACCGAGATATTGTCAACGCCATCATGAATGGCAGAACAGGTGTATCTTACGGCTTTGTTGCTTATGCTGAAGCTCCACAATTCGTTGGGGCTCAGGAGATCAATGAGGCTGAGTGGGAGCGCCTAATTCCTGTTAAGGGATTCAGTTTTGATGAGGTTCGTCAGAATGAAATAGCCAGACGGTATGTAAAAATTAAAATAGGAGAGGAATACGTATATAAGCAAATCCCCGATATCTGGCTTGTCAGCTCTCGTTCCGGCGCCAACAAAACAGACTTGAGTCTCGAGAGTGACATTACTAGAATTGGCTTGAAAGAAAAGTTATTTCTCCAACTGCCTGAGGGAATTGATCCTGAAGTAGTGGATATCAAGCCTTCTTTTGATCTCTACGTCATGATGGGAATAACTCTTGCTGCAGCTTTATACACACCGCACTTAATTAGAAATGGGGCACCAATTGTCCATTTCCACGGCTACCCAGACTTTGAGTGGTTTAGACCAAATGAATATTGCGTTGGAGTCCATAATCCTTCCGTACCTTGTGGCACCTATGAATCAGGAGTACTCAATTTTTTGGGTATTTCTAGCTTAGCGAATCAACAGGCTGGAAATATGGTCTTAGCTAGTTTGATCGAACCAGACCATGGGACAAATTTTATAGCCGATGATTTGGAATATCTCGTAGAAAGATTGAAGGCTGGATGTGCACAGCAGCAAATCGAATTAGGTGGAAGGCATTTTGCTGCTCTCAAGGCAAAAGTAGGCGATAAGAGAAGTTAAAGAAAGCTAAGTAACTGCGGAGGATTGAGGGGGAGAGGGG
>CAXUIG010000077.1:0-24572 GCA_964250845.1 uncultured bacterium
TCAACTCCTCTATCCTGAAGGTCTTTGCGTATTTTTGCAAATGTGGGATGCTCCCCTCCTAAACGCATGTGCCGGAGTAAAATAGTTGAACAGCAAATGCAAGTATGCCTGCTTCTCATGGATTGCTCAATCGTAATGGAGAGGGCCCGATGGCGACAACTCAGGGTTAGCAAATCCGACAATTGAACGGGACGTGTCGATCTGAGCATTTTGAAATCTGGCTTGATGCTACCTGGTCACTAACTACCCTGACAGGAGCGCGTTTGATTTTCTGAGTGAGTTGATTAAGTACAACATAAAACTTAATAAAATGTGGCAACGACAGTTTTGGCAACACAACCCAATTTGAGGAATTAACCTTAGGTCTATTGCCATTCCCTATCCTGAAGTTCCTTCTGAGGCAACAATAAGGTGGCTTCAATTTCCTGCCGCACGGCAACCGTTACTTCACAGTTGCTATTGAGACAATCAATTAGCAACTGATTGGCATCATAATAGCGTTGCAACACTTGCTGCTGCTCAGGGCTGAAGTCCCACTTATGCTGAATATTTCGATGAAGAGCGATCGCTTCCCTTAACCGCTCACTCCAAGCTACATGGTTGGTTTGCCACCATGACTGAAACCGTTCTAGGCCCTGTTCTAGGCTAGGGAGTTGGTCTTGGAGTTGTTGCAGGGACTGCTGTAACCCCAGATCCAGCACAATTGTCAGGGCATTGCTAAGGGCATCGGCACAGGTATGGGCATGGGCAAAATCAGGGCTGAAACGGGCGCACTCCAACACCAAGTCATCCAGTGCCGCATCCAGAAAAATCCCCTGGTCAAGAGTGCAGGCTAGGGCAAAGTGAGGAGCAAGGTGAGGAGTCAGGGCTTGGGCAAAGTAAAAAGCGCGAGTTGCAGATGGCTGGGTCGGAACAGCTTGGGACTTTTGACTTGCCCAGGTTAAAAACTCTTGTAGATACGGGTCTTGGGCGACTAGTGCATCAACTTGTTGCTTCATCAACTGTACTAAGGAGTCTGCGCTTCGCAGCATGGCAGCCGTCAACAAAAAGATTTCGCGCCAGCGGGGTTCAGTGATGTGACTAACCAGACCTTCCAGGTCTTTCCCTAATGCCTGTAAATTATGACTGGCAACGATTTTCCGGGCAGTGAAGTATTCTTGAAACGCCAAATAGGAGAAGGAGAAAATTCCCCGCACTCGTTCTGTCAATAAACCATGTTGCAACTCGAGCGCCTGAAGCACCACTTCACTATCGAGTTGCAATTCCTCTGGCTCAGTAGTAGCATTCGGTAAATTACGGATATAGTCGCCAATGTATCTCTCAACAACACCTTGCTCAAAGAAGTACTGCCCCTGCTCAAACGTCGAAGCTGCAATCTGACTCAGCAGCTTGAGCTTTTGTGGCAATAAAAACCCCTGATAAACTTCGTCCCGCTCAATACCCCTGGCGTCATCCCATTTGACTAGGAGAAGGTCTAGACATTGCTTATAAAACTCGCTTTTTTTGGTAGGGAATTTTGACTGGCGACGGAACACCCAGCAGGCGAGATGCAAAAATAAGGGATTGACGGCAAGTCTACGGAATTGCAAGTTTTCGGGCAAGCCCAGTTTCTGAATGAATTGAACGGCTGGCTCAGGTTCGTCGAAGTCATTTGTCTTCGTCAATGCCGCAAACCACTTAAACGCAAAGGCGGCAATTTGTTCAGTGGTAAACGGAGCAATTTCGACATCTGTGAAGCGCCTGAGGGTCAAGGTTTTAGCTGCCGTTCGACAGGTCGCTATAAACAGATTCTTTTGATAGTTCTCGGAGCATCGGCGAATTTCCTTGACGACGGCCTTGCTATCAAGATCGAGCACTTCATCCAGCCCATCCAGCAACAGCAACACTCTCCCCTCACGCAGTAGGGTTTCAATTACGGACGGGTCTGAAATTCCAGACGTGAGAAATTCAGCGCGGATATAGTTTAATAAGCTGAACTCCCCAGCCGATCTTGACTCGTCAGCAAAATCTCTCAATGTGACAAAGATTGGCACCCAGTTTGCTGCAAATTTGCCTTGGTTACACTGAATGGCGAGATGTTGCAAAAAGGTGGTTTTACCAGACCCTGGCTTGCCCAATACCCTGAGCTTAGAGTAGGTTTCGACTGCCCTCATACCCGCGATTTGTTTCTGGGAAACTTCACCCAATCCAAAGCGGTCAAATTCTTCTGAGGTAAGGCGAGGCAGGTTAGAAATCTCTAACCACTCAAGGCTTGCGATCTGCTCCAAAATATTGACATCAATGTAAATGTCGTCTATCCTAACAGGACGGCTGATATCCAATAGCTGCAAGGTGCCGCACTGGTTTTGAATTTTGTCAGAGCGTTGCGATCGCACTTGCTGTACCAGGGCATCAATATCCAGGGATTGAGCCGGGGCAGGTTGACCAGGTTCAGAAAATTCTGCTGGGGGATTTTCAGCAATTTCCCGCCAATTCAGTGCCAAGACCGAATAAATTTCCAGAAAAGTATAGCGATCAATCAGCTGCCCTGTAAAAAAACGCCAAATGGGTTGGCGAGTCTTTAAGTTCACTTCCCCTGCCAGGTTTTCTTGAGTCCAACCCTTGCGAGCAAACGCTTTTTTAGCCTGTTGAATCCCGCTCGATGATGCCTGGAGCGATCGCTTGACCATGAGCCAAAAGTCCTGAGCCTAAAATCCAGAGCTTTAATTTCGATTCATATCTAGCATTTTATCGGTTTTCTGGCTCAATAGGTGTTTCGGGGTGTTATTTTCAACTTCGCCAGTCTATAGCCGCTTGGCTGCGGGGCTTACAATACTTAAACGTTACGACTAGGATTAAGTCATAGCGATGCTGGAAAATTAGTATAGGACACCTACGTTCCTATTTCTGGGTTAGATTTTGGTTGATTGCAGAGACATTGGATGCCGAGCGCCTCCGGTGCTATGGCAATTTCAAGTCTCTCTGTACGTAATAGTACCAAAAACTAGCCCGAGCACATCTATACCCTAAGGTACATATATTGCTCTCAAACATCCAATCACATTCGCAATTTGCCGGTTATTAGGTTTAGCAGTGAATGGCTCTTTAGCGGGTTGTGTCGCTTTCAACAGGTAAGTGGTAAAGTGGGAAAGCCTAAAACTCGCCCCCCGCTTTCCAATCTCCACTCCAGACAAACCCTGGGATGGGATTTGTTTCATTCAACAGCGCACGGCGAACCCTGCGAGGAAGGGAGGCAATGAACATAATTCGCACGCGGACAGGTTCAAGGCAACCATAACAGGCAAAGGGCGAATGTAATTGGATGTTTCAGGGTTCATAGTGACGCCACTTGAACTCTTTCGATTTGAGCATGGGTACAGGAGCTTGCCGGACACAATCTCTAACCCTACCACCTACCGCTCCAGTTTTGGCAACACGAAAAAATCAATAATGACTCAAAGGCTTACGATGCAAAATGTACCGGTTTAAATTGGTAGCCATATTTTACTTTTAAATAAATCGTGAAGATTGAATGCTTTTCGATACAAGGTATACAATTCAAACCTGCAGATAAACATGATTTCAAACACCCTTGTCTCACACTTCTTAAGTAGAAGTATACAAATTTATTTAAGAGCAAATCAGGAGGGAGAAGATTGATAACACCAACAGAATTCGAGATAAATTAAGCGATATCGACGCTTGTCTGTCATCAGTCAAGTCAACCTATAGAGTCTGCCCCTAAAGAAACCCAAGCAGCGATTGAAACCAAATTGCATGAAGTTAAAGCCAGGCTGGAAACTAAGCAACACAAATTCACCAAATCCAGGACAAAACTTAAGGAAATAGCAGAATAGAAGCAAGCTGAAGTCCAGTCCAAGCTTGAAGAATGGAAAGTGAAACGGAAAATTGAAGAGTTGAACCGGCGTGCGGAACGAGCTAAAAACTATGCTGCTAGTGGAGTTATCGTTGCAATAGCAGCGGTTGATGAAGCTGAAGAGGCGATTTTAGAAGTGATCCCCGTAATTGTGAGGAGAATGTCGCCGCGTTGCCGTTCGTTTGGTCGAGCGGCTTCGACGGCCCAGGCAAGTTGATCGCTAAATCAAGGAGAAAATAATGGATATCCAGATGTCAAGAACTCATCAAACCACTTACAATGCCATCTTTCAACACCCAGCCGCCCGAAACCTTCAGTGGCATGATGTGCGATCAATGCTCAACTCGATCTCTGAAGTGGAGGAGGAGCATAACGGCAATCTGAGATTTACGCGGCATGGCGAGACGCTGACAGTTCATCCCCCGAAGCACAAAGATTTATCTGACATCCAGGAACTGATGAAGATTCGCCACTTCCTGGAGCGATCGGCTGTACCCTCAGATCAGACTGTCGCCGATGGTACCCACCTGCTGGTAGTTATCGATCACCGTGAAGCTCGGATTTATCAGACGGAACTGCACGGCTCAGTACCGGAGCGAATCGTACCTTACGATCCAGATGGTTTACATCGGCACCTGCACTATGTAGCAGACGAGGCTAACGGTCAGCGTCAGCCGGAACTCAAATCTTTCTACGAGGCGGTAGCGCAGACGCTGAGTGGTGCACACAAGATTCTGATTTTTGGTAGCTCGACTGGAGCAAGCAGCGCGATGGAACATCTGCTGGTCGATCTCAAAGAACATCACCTAGATCTCGCCCAGAAAGTAATCGGTACGATCATCGTCAACGAACAACACATGACAGAAGACCAGTTACTAGCACAGGCGCGGGCGGTCTACATGACAACCGAACCGAAAAACTCTTACGGCACAGAGCTTAAAACCTAGCTGCGTCCTCGTTTTATGACTTCAATTCAAACCACCTAGAACACCTGGAGACTCAGACATGGTACACTAATCATCGACCATTCGACCCACAACATCCAGCACATCCAACGGTGATAACCGCAAGGTCTACATGGTGGGCGGCGGTATCGGCTCCTTGGCCACCGCCGCCTTCATGATTAGCGACGGCGGGATAATCCGCCTGAGTTAGAAAATACCTTGACCTATCATGTCATTGCCAAGCGCATTCCATCTACCGATCCGGACGCCTTAAGTTCAGCCCCAACTGTGGAAGGTTCAATACAGTTGCCAATCAAGCCGCTGCCGAAGCTCTACAAACGATCGCAGGACAAAATCATTACGCTGGAGCTAATGCACTCTTAAGCGCCGAAGCGGAGGAACCCAGATTGATAATTATGCGATCAAGCTGCACTCACGGGAAATTGCGCGAATTGCTCAAATCCAACGGTTGCGCCCATTTAAATCAGTCCGGTACATTCCATCATTTGCAACTGAATCTGCTTATGTTGATTTGATGGTGCATCAACTTGAGGAAACACTGAGTCAACCGTTTGTAAGTCACTTTTTTGAGTCTCGAATTGGCATTGTACTCACCGTTCATGGTGGACCAGACAAAGCCAAAGGACTCTTGACAGGTGTGATTGATTGGTATAGCCCGAATTACGTGACCAAGGCGATCAACCAGATTACAGCTGACTACAAACAACTCGCTCCTGCCAATGCGACTTACTACAACCAGCGGCATACCCAGTTGTTGACCGTGGACTTGAAAGACTATACCGATACAATTGCTGCGATCGCAAGTTTCACCCTACGACTAACACAGCTGCACCATTAATCTTGCCATTGCGCACAGCATTAAGGGCATCGTTGGCTGCACTGAGGGGAAAAGCCTGCACCTGGGTGCGAATGGGAATTTTGGGAGCTAACGCCAGAAACTCTTGGGCATCTTTACGAGTCAGATTGGCAACTGAGCGCAGCACCCTTTCTGACCACAAAATTTCATACGGAAATGAAGGAATATCACTCATGTGAATCTCGGCGCAGACAACGACCCCGCCTTTCGCAACCGCTCTGAGGGCAGCGGGGACAAGTTGACCAGTCGCCGCAAACAGAATTGCAGCATCTAGAGGCTCTGGAGGTAACTGATCAGAGCCACCAGCCCACACTGCTCCCAACTGACGGGCAACTTCTTGTCCCTCTATGTCGCCCTTGCGGGTAAAAGCAAAAACTTGCCGTCCTTGATGACGAGCCAGCTGAATTAAAATGCGGGCAGCTGAACCAAATCCATAGAAGCCCAGCTTTTGGGCGTCACCTGTCATTCTGTAGGAGCGATAGCCAATCACCCCAGCACATAACAATGGTGCAGCTTGTAAATCGGAGTAACCCTCTGGAATGGGGAAACAAAAGCGCTCGTCGGCAACGGTGTACTCAGCATAGCCGCCGTCAATTTGGTAGCCGGTAAACTCAGCATAATCGCATAGGTTCTCACGACCAGTGAGACAGTAGCGGCAATGATTACAGGTGTGACCCAACCAAGGGACGCCGACGCGATCGCCCACGGCAAATTGCTCTACTCGCTCCCCAGTCGCCTCAACAGTAGCGACAATCTGATGACCAGGCACTAAGGGGAGTTTGGGCTGCGTTAGCTCTCCATCCACTATATGCAAATCTGTGCGACAGATGCCGCAGACATGGACACGGAGCAGCACCTGCTCTGGTTGGGGGGTTGGCACCGGCAATTCAGCAACCCGTAGGGATTGACCGGGTGCATCTAAGATCATTGCACGCATAATTTAAAGACGTGAACCGGAACTCGTCATCATCTTAATAACTTTACAGAACAATTAGCAACAGCTTCAACTAAGAAACACAGACATCTTCCGTTTCCCCTGGAAGGGTCGGGGAGCGGGGTAAATCAATGGTGAAAACACAACCTTTCCCTGGAATATCACGTACCGAAACTTGACCGTCATTAAGTGAGAGCGCACGTCTGGTGATCGATAGCCCCAGCCCCACTCCTGTCCTATCTGTTCCTCTCTGAGAAAAGGGACGAAAGAGTTCCTCAATATTCCCTGGAGGCAACCCTCCACATTCATCTTCAATTTCAAGCCAAACCCTACCCTCGACGCACCTGCCGCGTATCCACACATTCCCGTTCAGCCTGGTGAACTTAACAGCATTCTGAACCAGATTGGATATGGCCGAGACGACTAGATGACGATCAGCATGAATTTCCAACTCTGGAGCCACCTCAATGTTTAATTGTACAGCCCTAGCGCTGGCCTCAAACGTTGCTGTAGCTTCCACCTCACCCACAAGGTCGATAACTCGCCACCTTAGACGCTCGACAGTTTGATCACCTCGCAATCGCACTTCGGATAGCGATTGATCAATTATGTCTTTCATCCGGTTCAGGCCATTCTCAAGTACTCGGCTCGTACTTCCACTGAATCCAACCACCCCTTTTTTAATCAGGTGATGAGCTGCTCACCCCCATTCCACTCCTGCCCCTCGACCCGCAACCTGCTTTTGCTTCCATTCGGGCTGAGCGAGATTTCTCTGACCAGATTTGGTTCTCCCGCATCCGCTCCTTATCCTGCCAAATCTGATTTACCGAGGTTCTACGAAGATGTGTCAGGCAGTCAGGGGTGACATATTTGTTCTATCCAAAGGCAAAGCAAAATTTAAAAGAGGCAAATTTAAAAGGGGCAAAAATGCCAGACGGCAGAACGCACACTGACCGCTTAGAATCTGCCAATTATCTAGGTGTCTGATCATGGCCCGGTGCTCCAGCAGTCACAGCCCCAACTCATGATGATGCTCCACACTGAGGAAATTTTATCGGGTGGGCAGTGCCTACCCGATAGTTATCGCTTTGCGTTTGACTGGTCAAATTACCAAAATTCCTCTCGTTAATGCAAAAAGTGACGAATCCCCGTGTTGACCATAACCAAACCTAACTCGTTTGCTGCCTGAATGGAATCTTGATCGCGTAGACTACCTCCTGGTTGCGCTAGAGCCTTCACCCCCGCAGCTGCTGCTGTCCGCACGGAGTCATCAAAGGGGAAGAAGCCATCACTAGCGAGAACTGCTCCTTGGGCTTTTTCCCCAGCCTGTTCTAAAGCAATTTTGACGGAGCCGACGCGATTCATTTGACCTGCTCCTACACCAACGGTAGTGCGATCGCGTGTTACCAGAATTGCATTCGATTTGACGTGCTTGGCAATCTTCCAGGCAAATAGCAGTTCTTCCATCTGATCGGGGGTGGGTTGAAGCTCGGTAACAACTTGCCATTGACTGGGGTCATCTACAGAGTCATCTGAGGCTTGAACTAGGAAACCGCCTGCGATCGCCTTGACGGTTTGCTGTGGCCCACTGCTCAAAGCCGGTAAAATCAAAATCCGCACCTTAGATTTAGCGCCGAGAATTTCCTCCGCTTCCGGGGTACAACCGGGTGCCACTACACATTCCAAAAACGTCTGAGTCAGGGCGGTTGCAGTAGGGGCATCGATGGGACGGTTTAGGGCTACAATGCCACCAAAGGCAGAAAGGGGGTCAGCGTTGAAAGCCTTGTCGTATGCCTCGTAAAGACTGGTTCCTAGTGCAACACCACAGGGATTGGTATGCTTGATAATTGCAGCAGCACAGGGTTTGGTGAATTCAGCAATCAGCCTCCGTGCTGCTTCTAAATCAACCAGGTTGTTATAACTCAGTTCTTTCCCCTGGAGTTTTGTCGCTGCCGCCCAGCCATCTGGGGTGGTTCCAGTTTGATACCACGCAGCTGGTTGATGGGGATTCTCGCCATAGCGGAGTGATTGCAGCTGTTGCCCAGAAAGGGCGAATTGTTGGGGCAGGGAATGACTTTTGACTTCTGAGTCTAAACTCCCAAGATAGGTAGCGATCGCTTGGTCATAGCCAGCTGTGTGCCAAAATGTTTTCTGGGCGCAAGCTTGACGGAACTCCAATGACGTCTCCCCCCCGTGTCGCAACTCCTGCAAGTATGCGTCATACCCAGCTGGGTCACACAGAACCGTTAAATAAGCGTAGTTCTTAGCAGCTGCTCGAAGCATAGCAGGGCCACCGATATCAATTTGCTCAATTGCTTCTGCTGACGTGACTTCCGGTAAGCTGATCGTTTGCTCGAAAGGATAGAGATTGACCACGACTAAATCAATCGGGCGGATCTGGTTTTTCTCCAAATCTGCTACATCAGAAGCATTGTCCCGACGCGCCAAAATGCCTCCATGAATCCGGGGATGGAGCGTTTTGACTCGACCGCCCAATATTTCAGCAGAACCAGTGTAATCAGCAACCTTGGTGACTGGTAGCCCTGCTTCTTTGAGGACTTGGGCTGTGCCTCCACTGCTGATTAGATCAAACCCAAATTCTTCAACGAGACTACGAGCCAGATCTATTAGCCCTGTTTTATCGGATGTACTCAGCAGTGCTAGACGCGCCATTGCTTACCTACGGATTGCGACGACTAAATTTTACGCAACGCAGCAAACGTTGTCTAGGTTCAGTAGCCCTGGATGGGCATCTTAGCAAGCTGTAGGCAATGGATGTTTAAAAAGCAAACTATCGCTTATTTTGAAGTTAAGTAGCGCAAGCCAATCACCAGCAAAAACACCCCGAAGGCTCGCTTGACGACTAAATCCGGCAAAGCCAGGGTAAGCTTGGCACCAAAGAAAGAGCCGATGAACAGTCCCGCCACCAGCAACAGAGCGGCGGTAACGTTAACCTCGCCGTTGCGGTAGTACTCCAGCACCCCGAACAGACCGAAGGGCAACAGCAGGGCTGCTAGGGAGGTGCCTGTTGCCATCTTAGTACTGAAGCCGACCAAAAGCATCATCGCCGGAACCATAATCGCCCCGCCGCCGATCCCAAACATACCTGCTAATATACCAGCGACCAAACCGAGGAACAGCAGTGAGATCATCTGAGCAGTAGCCATCGCCCCCTCCATAAATGGTTGAACTTCGTCTTGAGCACAATCACTCATACCAGCATCATCAAGCTGATGTTTATAGTCTACGTATGTGGCGCTCCAAACCAACGTCCTAACTGCCTGAGGGCGCAAATCATCTGATGATTGAGAAAGGATCACAACATGACCAACTCTGCACCGCAGCAACATTAAGCTTATGAACGAAACTAACGTTGAGACAACGCCGCTACACACAATGGACCCGCAAGAGCGATTTTCTGACCGAGCAGCGAATTATGCTAAATATCGACCTAGCTACCCCGCTCTCGCCATTGACAGCATTCTGGAGGGACTAGACAATCCGTCGCAACTGGTAGCAGCGGATATTGGTGCTGGTACAGGTATCTCCTCTCGCCTGTTAGCTGAACGAGGGATGCATGTACTTGCCATCGAGCCGAACGCCGAGATGAGGCAAGCAGCTTTACCCCATCCGTTGGTTAAGTTCCACAATGGTACTGCAGAACATACCAACCTAGACAACGCCTCAGTTGACCTGGTGGTTTGCTTTCAATCTTTCCATTGGTTCGATCCTACACCAACCCTTGTGGAATTTCACCGCATTCTCAAGCCAACTGGGAGGTTAGCTGTGGTGTGGAATGACCGCGATCGCCACGACGAATTTACACAAAGCTATACTTACCTGATGCAGATAGCATCGAAGCATCATCCGGCTGAGTCGCGTCTTGTTTCAGTAGACCCATTGCTAGCCAATCCACTTTTCCCGAATGTCTGTTGCCATACCTTTGCCTATCGGCAAGAGTTAGACCTAGATGGTCTGATTGGTCGTGCAATGAGTGTCTCGTACATCCCACGTTCAGGATTGGCGCAGCAGCAACTTGTCTATGACTTAAAGGAATTGTATACCCGCTCTTGCGATCAAAATGGCAAAGTTTACCTGGTATACTGCACAAGTGTATACCTGGCCATCCCCAGCCGTTAGATGTGCCCGATTAAGCTTTATCAGGCGCAAAGTAAAGAGACGATTGATACAGGACTTTTTCCTGATGAGTATGCAGCGTGCAATCAGACAGGGGGTAAGCAACACAGGTAACAGTGTACCCAGCCTCTAGTTCTTTTGGGCGCAGAAACTTTTGCTCACTTTGATCTACCTCACCACTCACCAGCTTGGCTACACAGGCAGAACATTCGCCTTGGCGGCACCCAGCAGGTAGCCGGATGCCAGCCTCCTCAGCCATATCGAGGATGTACTGATCGTCTGGTACCGCGATAGTGCGATCAAGCGCAATCTCTAGATTGACTAGCTTAACTTGATAAACTGGCATCTTCTATTTTTGAACCGAGGGTAAATCGAGCTAGTATTACACCTTAACATATAGAAATTTTAGATATGGCAGCTCAAAAGGTTGATAAAGCTAGAGAGTCTACAGTGAAATGAATTTACTTTGTCATTTTTATGACCGAAATAGCCATTAGTACTGAGAACCTCAGCCGTGATTTTGGTCGTGTCCGCGCGGTGGATAGTCTCTCGTTAGAAGTGCCAAAAGGAATTGTTTTTGCCTTCCTTGGTGCCAATGGTTCCGGCAAGACTACCACTATCCGCTTGCTACTAGGACTGTTGGAACCCACTAAAGGAAAAGCTGAGGTGTTGGGTTACGATTCGCGATCGCAAGCCGCTCAAATCCGCCAACACACAGGAGCATTACTGGAACATCCAGGACTCTACGAACGCCTCAGCGCTGAAGAAAACCTGGAATTCTACGGACGGGTTTGGCGCATGCCCCCTGCCAAAAGGCGAACCAGGATTCAAGAATTACTAGATCATTTGGGACTGTGGCAGCGTCGCCATGAGCCTGTCGGTAAATGGAGTCGGGGGATGAAGCAGAAGCTAGCAGTAGCAAGAGCCATGCTACATTCTCCCCCATTAATCTTTCTAGATGAGCCGACAGCTGGATTTGACCCGGTGGCAGCCGCCGCCCTCCGCGATGATTTGCAACAGCTAGTATCACGTGAGGGCGTAACGGTTTTCCTAACGACGCACAATCTGGCAGAGGCGGAGAAGTTATGTAAATTAGTGGGTGTGATTCGGATGGGAAAATTACTGGCGGTTGGTTCCCCGGATGAGTTGCGCTCTTCTAGCGGTGGGCGTGTGGAAATCGTTGGACGTGGGTTGACGACAAAGGTAATCGATTGGCTACGTCCGCAAGTCTCCACCGTTGAGTTAAAGGGCGATCGCTTGTCCCTTGTCTTGCCGAGTGGCAAAACCAGCGTCGCACCCCTGATCACCCAACTGGTGCAAGCGGGAGTCGAGATTGAAGAAGTTCGTAAGGGGAGTGCCAGCCTAGAAGAAGTCTTCTTAAATCTGATGGAGCAGGATTTATGATCGCAGATATCTGGACTGTAATTTGGAAGGAATGGCGGGAATTACTCTTACTCTACGGCAGCAAACGGGGAACTATATCACGGCTGCTGTTTTCGGGGCTACTTCTGGCTGTTGTCTTGCCTTTGCAGACGGGGAACCTCTGGGTTAAATCGCCGCTAGCAATTGGTTTATCTGGTTGGCTAGCAGTGACTTGGGTAGTCGTGATTGTTGCAGATGCCTTTGCTGGGGAACGTGAGCGGCACACTCTAGAAACGCTATTAGCTAGCCCTCTATCAGACCGAGCTATTCTTTTGGGTAAGGTAGCTGCAGTGGTGAGCTATGGTTGGGGATATACAATGCTAATCTTACTGATGGCACTAGTAACGGTGAATTTATCTCACGCCGGAGAGGGACTGCTGCTTTACCCAGCACCTATGGCTCTGGGTGCTGTCACATTTGCTTTCTTAAGCGCCCTGCTGGCGGCTAGCGCTGGTGTTTTAGTATCTCTGAAAGCGGCGACGGTGCGGCAAGCTCAACAGCAGTTAGGTCTGGCAATCTTGACTCTAACGTTGATTCCGAGTCTGGCGCTAAGCTTACTGCCTAATGAATTGAATCACCAATGGTCTTTGACTTTAGAACACACGACGACAACACAGGTGTTTTTGATGATTTTGCTGGTTTTGTTGGTGTTGGATTTTGGTTTACTGCTGGTGGCAATGGCAAGGTTTAAGCGCTCGCGCTTGATCCTTGATTAAATCGGTGTGATTTCTTCTTAACTATGTCCTAGTCCAATAGCTTAAAGCATGAAGAATTGAAACCTCAAGCCTGCCAAGCTTGAGCGCGTCGTAACAGTTCAGCAATGACTGCCCCCTTCTTTTCTGAATAGGCCAGCAACGTCCCTATCCCGCTTTTAATCAATTCTTGCTTATGCTGCCCATAGTGGTCGGCTACAGCTGGGTGTGTACGGAGGAAATCTCTTAGCAGCAGGTTATTAGTCCACAACTCGCTGCCCCACGACACTAGGTGAACATTAAAGGCGTAGGGATGACGGCGGCGAAAATATAACCGCCCTGGAATGCCAGCTTCACCCAAATCCTCGTAGCCAAGTGTCTGCAGAACAGCGATAGGTTCAATCGCATTTTCAAGTGCTTTCAAGCCAATCAGTACCAGGGCTATTTCATTCTAAAAGTAGAGACTATATGGTAGAATGCAGCGCAAATATCTAAAATGCATTGACTCCCGTGTGCCAAATCGCAATTCTAGAAACCTTTACCTCAGATTTTTGCTCTAGCTCGTAACGAAAGCTCTAAATTTATATCGTGACCAAATGTTTGAAAACATGGGGCAAGCGATCGCGACTATGCTCTTTTGGATTAGACACACTTAAGCAACTTTTTAGAATGAAATAGCTCTGCCAAAGATGCCCTGTTTGACCTGATGGATGCTGTGTTAGTTACACGCAGTGTTTACTCAATTGTTTCGACATCAAATATTTGATGCGCTAGCATCATGGTAGTGGATAACCGCGTTAATGGTGATTGAACGGAGCCAGGTATGCGCACGACGCTCGATCTCGAAGAAGATGTACTCCTCGCAATCAAGGAAATTGCCCGGATGCGGGGTATTTCGATTGGCAAAGTGCTTTCGGATCTGGCCCGACAAGCTTTATCTCGACAAGATGCGGGGACAGCACGCAATGGTGTGCCGCTCTTTCCAATCCAGCCTGGGGCCAGTGTCGTCACGTTGGAACTCGTCAACCAACTGCGAGACGAAGCGCCATGACCACCTACTTTCTAGATGTGAATGTGTTGCTTGCCCTAAGTGATGAATATGCATATTCATCACGAAGCTGCTCATCGGTGGTTTGCCGCTGGGGGTCAATCCGCAGTGAGGAACTGGGAGAAAATGACATAGACACGGTGGTTACCACCAGCAAGGTGATGGATAGCTTGGATGCGATCGCGTCCCGTTGGCGTTTGGATAAAATATTTTAGTTTTTTGTTACCCTCTAGTTTGGCGATATTTGTTAACAGGTTTACAGCCTCATTCAACTTTAGATCCTCTAAGAAACTATCTCAAAATGGAGTGACGAATTTAAGAACAGTTGAATCAGAAAATTAATTTGCATTCGATAAGCGCCAGCAACGACGATACCAAAGTAATGCACAAGCTATCTTAATCATGCCGAGATAGTTACAAGCTTTCTTGTCATAGCGGACCAGGATTGCTCTACACTTTGAAAGCCAACCGAGTGTTCGTTCTACAACCCACCGACGAGCAGGATGCGTAAACGAAAGATAATGGCATCCAGGGCAGCGCGAGCATCAATTCGTTTACGTCCGATAGAGTTTGGCGGATCATATTGACCCAAAACGACTTCTAGCTTCTGCCAAAGCTCATCGGGGACTCGCCAAATGGTTTTAAGGACTTTTGGGTATTTATCCGAATTCATGACTTAATGTGCTTTGTATCATATTTGCGTTATCCCAGATATGATTTTTGCGTTGTTCGCTACGTGAAAATTGGTCTAACGACAAAGCAAGTATTATTGCTTTGTCGATGTTTCAGCTTTTAACATTGGGATTACGGTCTATGCCCTAGCTCATAGTGCGTGACCTGCCAGGTCTCAAATTTCCTCATGCGAGCTTTTCCAAAAGCACTGACTAGGAGTACTGGAGGAGTGACACTAACTCGGATTTTCATCACTTCCACAGATGCCCATGCTTCATGCTCTACATCTTCCCAAACGCGAATGTTGGTAATCCGGTGCAACGAACCCGCTTCATTTCCTTGTTGAAGATGATGCTTGATAAAATTGGTGATTGCATTACGTCCACGGAAATCGCCACGCGGAGAAATGGAGATGCCATCCGGAGTAAAGCACGATGCATATCCCTCAGCATCATGGGTGTCAAGTGCTTGATACAGTCGAGTGATGACTTCTTGAATCTCAAACTTGTCTTTAGCAGAAAGGCTCATCTTTGCTGTTACTAAACTGTGAATAATTGAGGAGAGTGTAGAATATGGGACAGTCTCAACATCGGTGAGGTACCCATGCTAGTTCGGTCTAGGGTCGAATTCCCAAGATAAATCGAGCAACTTGCCATCGAGTTCCCGCACGGTACATTCGCGCCGTGACAAAACTACTGACCCAGAGTTCTGGCGGCATGACGCTGACCCGAAACTTCATTACCTCTACCTGGACTGTCGCTTCCTCGGTCTCACTCTGCTCAATAAGCAGATTTGAAATGCAATGAAGTGCTCCATTTTCATTGCCAGCCTCACAATGAGTTTGAATGAATTTGGCAATTGCCTCACGACCCGCAATCATGCCAAACGATTCGTTTTCTAAGCGTCCATCTGGGGTAAAAAGCGATGCGTAATCACTCCCCCGATGATTGTCCAAAGCTTGGTAGAGTTGAATAATGATGTCCTGAATCTCAAACCTGTCTTCGGCAGAAATTGTCATGTTGCTCTCCTTGTGCTGCTCTTAGCTACTGCATGTTTAACGTTTGAGGAAGTAGTAGTAACCGTGGACTCCACAAAATCAGGGTCTGCTGTTTTTGCCCACTAGTCTTTACTTAAACTCGGTTAGCAGGTACAACCCCTCGAAGTTGATCAAGGAGCATTTCGGCATGAGCCGGGACCTGATCAGAGCGCCAAGCTACATGCCCGTCCGGTCGCACTAATACGAGACGACGCTCATAAAGTTGAAGCATTTCTGGCTGATTAAGCGCGATCACTTGCAGGGGGAACTGGCACTCCTGCGCGGCTGCTTCAAGCAAAGCCGTATCCGGTGCTCCGTTGCCAAGCCGCAGTAATGTGAAGCCGTGGCCGAACAAATCAAGCGTGGATTGCCCGTCAGTCAGCCAAGCGTGCGGTGCGCGTGCCCCTGGTCTGGTTGATGACGTGTAGATGGACGGATTTAGCGGTGGCATCGGTGTGCCATCTGGAATACAGACGGGTGAATTCTCGTAACTGTATCCCAATACAATGCCTGGGATGCCAGTCTTAAATTCGAGTCCTCTTGAAGACTCCGCCAGCAATTTGCCCATCTGCTGACGCAATTGCTTGCCCGCTTCAGTATCGGCACCGAGATCCTCAGATGCGAAAACGTGTTCGTCAGCACAGTGCAATGTGTTTGATGCGGCAATATTTTGCAGCGCGATCGATCTCCGCTCATGTTCATAGCTGTCTAATAATTTTCCTCCTGCCCACCCTTGGAGGGTCGCTGCCAGTTTCCAGCCCAAATCAACCGCATCGCCAATGCCGGTATTCATGCCCAGTGCACCCGCAGGCGTAAACAAATGCGTGGCATCTCCAGCTAAGAACACACGGTTGTCACGGTAGCGATCCGCAACGGCATAGTGTCCACCCCAATAGCCACTCCCTAAAACCTCAAACGGGATGCCGTCCCCAATAATCAGACGAACCCATTCCTCTGGGGTTCGTTCCGGGGCGTCTTCCTGGCTCAACCAGGGACCTGTCCGCCAGGTTTCCCCATCATCGAGCGCCGATAGCAAAGCGATGCCATCCGGTTTGAGAATCCAGTTTAATACGGCGGGACCAAAGGGATGGTATTTGAGCAAGGGGGACTTGAACCAAACCAGAAGCTGGCGGTGCGAGGCAAAGCGTCCTTGCAGTTTAATTCCTAATTGATGACGAATGCTGCTCCTTCCGCCATCACAGCCAACCAGATAATCTGCCGTAAGGATTCAGGTGTTGAAACCCTTGCCTGGATTGCATTTCAGATCCGTACTTCTAGAATAAATAAGTTGATATTCTCAACAAGCAACGAGAAATGGCCATTCCACCGATTCTTATTGAAAATTAAAAAAAGCTGAATTATCCTCCAAACCTTTACGGGAAAAGCTTTTCAGTCATTTCCCCATTACCTGAATCCTTACAATCTGCCGTCACTTGCTCATGACGATGTGAAGCAACGTCTACAAGTTCTGCCACGACGCCGTTATTGGTTTGGTGAAAGCGTTCGAGGCGGCAACCAAATCGTAACCGCACCGTGGGAATCGCGCTCACCTTCTTTCTAAGTATTGGGTCAAAATAAGCTTTGGGGCACCAGAGCGGTCCTTCTGGACTGTCTGCCCATCGAGCAGCACGATCACCATTGGCGGGTCGCTCAAACCGAGCCAGTTCGTATCCCTTTAATCCCGTGAGATATAAAATGTTGTTGGGATAATTGCTGGGAAAGCTGTGGGATCGCACTTCATCTGCAATTCCCCAACGCCGCAGAAACTCGACGGTGCGACAATTGAGATAATTTGCCGTGGGAACTTGAATTTGTCCATCAGTTTCATCCACGAGCAGGCAGTTTACGCCCTGTAAACCAAGCTCGATCGCCAGTGCCAATCCAACCGGACCTGCTCCCACAATCAGGACCGGGACAGCATCATGAGATTTATAAGA
Source organism: uncultured bacterium (assembly GCA_964250845.1). Classification (GTDB taxonomy): domain Bacteria; phylum Cyanobacteriota; class Cyanobacteriia; order Cyanobacteriales; family Chroococcidiopsidaceae; genus CAXUIG01. Next base: position 17,556 of record CAXUIG010000077.1, read on the forward strand.
TTTACCGTGAGTCATTTGCACAGTGGCTCCCGACTGAAGCGATACCGCCAATCGTAGGACGTGCTTGAAGCGAAGCATGAGGGCAAAATTCAGGCTGTTTTGGTACTTTTCATGGATCGCCACGAGTCACGCCATGCTGCCGAAAGTCTCTAGGTGAGCAGTGCATGTACCGCTTAAAAAACCGACTAAAATACGCGGGGTCTTCAAAATTCAAAGCGTGAGCAATCTCTGAAATGCTGAGGTCTGAGTGAATTAACCAGCGTTTCGCTTCGAGCAGCAAGCGATCTCGAATCAACGCTCCAGCAGTCTTGCCGATGGTTTGTTTGACAGTTTCATTAAGATGGTTGGGCGTGATACTGAGTTGCTTGGCATACTCACTCACTCGTGACTGGGTCAGAAAGTTCTCCTCGACCAAGACCAGGAATTGTTTCGTAAGAAGAACGCTTGACGCGACATTGTGAGTGGGTTGTTTTGGACTGTAAATTCGCTTTGCCTCAATTAGCAAGATCCAAAGGTAAGCTGACAACATCGCCTCACGGTCAACGAGTGCGGCTTGATATTCAGACTCGATTCTCTCAATGATGTTGTTAAAGACAGTTACTTGCTCGTCGTCGAGGTATAGCAAAGGTTGGGTATTGACGCGGTAGAAATAGGGTAGTTGTGAAAGGATTGTTCTGCCTTGTAATGCGCTCGAAAACAACTCGCTTGTGAAGGCAATAATAGATCCAAACACCGCTTCGGTTATCTTCCATTCATGAACTTGTACGGGTGAAAGAAAATACAGCGTAGCGGGTCGGATCGGGTAAGCATTAAAATCAATTAAATGCGTGACTTGTCCTTTTGTGACCCAGATAATTTGGTAAAAATTGTGTCGATGAGAGGAGCTAATGCTCTCCTTATTTCTAAAGCATTGCTCTAAGCGTTTCACGCCGATACTCGTATTTCCAGTCGAAAGCGCAGTCAATTGAGCAAGGTTATAAACGGGAATGTTCATGTTCGAGCAGGTAGAGCCGTAGGCTGATACTAGCAACCGTTGTGATCTTTCGGCTAAGACTTTGGTGTGATACTTCTACCCACAGATACTGATTTGAGATAGCGTCTAAGTAGTGAGGACAGAAAAAGCCGTAAAAGGGGTAATCTTGCAGCCTGACTCCATCGAACAAACTTTGTGCTGTTGCCAGAATCGTACAGAAAGAATAGTTTTGCAGATATGCTCTGAGTTGCTTTTGCCCGATATCCCCCAGCCCATCAAACGCTAGCTGATGACGCTGTACAAAGATGGCTTCCAGAGTTTTCGGTGTCATCAGACTGGGCGTAAAGCTAGAAAGAAATGTGCTTTTCATGCTGTCAACTCCTCAATAGCTTCCAGTAGAGTTGAATCAGGGGAAAGCGGAAGCGAAATGTGCGCTCTGCTTGTTGAATGACGTAGTAATCACGCTGCAAAAGCCTTAATACAGTCCGTGCCATTTCTTTATCTTGTGTTTCTGCTTGAGACTTGAGACGATTAAACAAATCATCAAATAACAAAGGCAACCACATGATGCAAGCCAATGGAACCCGTAAATACCATCCTGACGGCGGAGTGCATCTGACGTAGCGATCGCAATGTATCCAGCACTTCCATCGCTGCCTCGTCGCCAATGTTGCCCAGCATATACGGCATTTCGTCCCAAAACAGAATCACGCTGCGATCTTGATTCTCAATCAGGTCTTCAAGCGTTTTAGTTAGCACCGTTTTCCAATAGGGAGCCGCAATGCTAGGTAACTTGAACCCTTTGAATTCGACACCGCCGAGTTGCTTCAATAGCTGACGTGTCCGCATTGCTGTGCGCTGCAAACCGCCCAAATATTCTTCTACGTCCTGCAATACTGTCTCGACGAACTCCAGGGGCGATCGCACTTTTTCCAGGTCATGGAAGATCGCTAATTTGTCCGGTGGAGCTTCTGCTTGCATTTTCTTGATCACGCAAGTCTTGCCCATCCGTCGCTTGAGCACTCAGAACCAGACTCTGCCGCTCCAAAATCTCCCACAAGCGTTGAATTAGCCTATCCCGTCCGATGACCTCAGATGGAGCGATTTGCCCACCTGGATTAGCTCTCATATTTTATCCTTCTTAAAAAGCACAATTTACGTTAAATTTAACGTAAATTAAATTTAACGTAATATTTGAGCTGATACCGCTCTAGGGGAGACGGAATAATGCTTCGGCTAGAGGAGCCCTACTTCCGAAAAGCTCGTGCTCCGTCTGGCGATAGGGTTCGTATTGCTCAAAAAGCGGTGGGTGGTGGAGCGGACTTTTGGCTGGTTTATGGGCTGTCGGCGATTGGTCAGCAGACGTTGAATTATTGCCCCAAACCTGAGAGACATTTATCTACCTGGCCATGAACCATATTATGGTAAGACGCTTGGCCTAAAATTTGACCCCCAAAGACTTTTCAAACATCCTCTAAGTAAATCAGCACGTTCAGCAACGATGTCGATGCTTTTCAATACGAAACAGCCACACCGTGCATATCTAAAAGTTGGGGGAGTACCACTGTAGTTAAGTTGTTCCTTAACACTCAGCTAGGTATTGGCTGAACCATGTCGATACAAACTGTTGAAGTTCAATCAGATCTTGCTGCATATCAGGAGAATTCTTAGCAGCTTCCCAATCAAGCTGATGCCCTAAATGCTCAAAGATTCGCAGGCACAGACGCTCTGGTTGATGGACTTGCTCATAGTACGGGATAAGTGCCGCGTGGAGGGCTTCAACATCCCTAACCGCATACGCTTCATCATGTAAGGCATGAACGAACAAAATTGCCGGAATTGGATGGCGGTGAACCATTTCTGAAGCACGACCGACAAAGTCTAAGCGTTGTTTTACTGCAACTGAAACCTCGCTCCAATGATACTGAATATCATGCTCCTCCATCCAAGGAAATTGCTCTTTTAACATGGGATAATAATGTCTCATGGCACGTTCATAGGTGTCTACCGCCGAAACCAGATCTTTTGTCACCCCTACAAGCACCATTGTCGTAACTGGTAGGGAACTTTCGACTGCAGTAAGTAAGGCCGCCAGACCGCCTGCCGAAAAGCCAAACAACCCTAGCCCTGCTTTCTCATCAATACCGAATTGCGCTTGCAGCGCTTGGACAACGTTTGGTAGCTCATACATCGCGGGTTCAATTGCCGGGAGCAACAATTGCAGCACATAGTCTTCCATCTGTCGCCGCATAATATCTTCTATCCCCCCTGCTGGGAGACGGCGACCAAATAGAGGCAGTCCCAAATAGGCTTTCCAAGCTTGCACTCCTTCAAGCGGTAGGACTTCAGTCAGCATCTCTTCACTGTTGGGTATCCCAAAACCGTGCCAAAGCACTATGAGCGGGGCTTTTATGTCGGGATTGGCAGGTGGACACACTACCACAGGTACACCAGCTAGCTCCAGGGATTCAAAATTGGGCATGGTTCGCTTAATATAGAGTCTTCGGTTGCATAGTCCAGTAAATAAGGGGCTGCCCATGGTGAGTTTTCCTGAGGTAGATGGGACCGCTGCCAGTCAAGCGTACGCTTGAACCCTTCATCTAGGGAAACTACTTCGCTATAATGCAACTCCTGACGGATGCGCGTTGTGTCTACAAACCAGTGTTGCTCCGTGTTGAACGGTAACATCCAGTCCGATGGCAGATAGTTTTTAGGCACAGCAACCACGTTACCTTGCCATCCTACGACCCGTCCGATTCTGCTGATCCGTTCACACTCGGAAAGGACTTCCGGCTCTGCGACATGGTAGATACGATTCGATACCTGCTCCTGTGTGACTGCCAGGGCAATCGCTGCTGCAACATTTTCCACATATCCCCAAGAACCACGCCACTGAGCGATGCTCTCCTCCAACACAATAGCGGGACGGTGATCATTCATCCGTTGCAAGTAAGGAAACAATCGGTGCAGCGGGTCTCTGGGACCATAGACCATGGGGAGCCGGATAATTGTGCTAGGTAAGTCCGGGTCTGCCATCACTACCCGTTCAACTAAGATCTTTTCGTAGTCTGCCGGAGTGTTGAGGGGTCGAGTGGGCATCTCTCGGAAAGGATAGAGGTGCTGACGTAGGGGCGAATCTTCTGTAAGTGGAACTGGCTCAAGGAGACCAGATTCGAGACCCAGGAAAACCTCGTAGGCACGATACACATCCATACTGCTAACTACTACGACCCGTGGGACAATCCCCCGGAGTGTGTTTGCCATCGTCAGGGCATCTTGCTCAGTGTAGAGAATCATATCCAGCACAACCTGGGGAGCTAGACGCACAAAGTCGCTACGCAGATCAGCAAGGTGGCGGCGATCTCCTTGAATATGCTTGACTCCTAACGGCAGATCAGCTTGAGTCTGACCACGATTGAAGACAGTAACTTCGTGTCCGATCGCGCTCAGCTGATGGACTACGAAGAAACCAATAAAACTGGTTCCACCAATCACCAAAATTTTCATATTTGGCGTCTACTAAGGAATAATTAGGAAACTCAAGTCTGTGTCTACCTGGCGCGTGTCCGTTCCATAGCGGGGAAACGGCAGCTCCCAGCATTGTGCTTTTCAAAAATTCCCATCGGTCCCAGGCGAATTGTAATGATTTCGACATCAGTAATTGCTTTATGTGGCCCGTTCTGGGTGTTGGCAGGTGTAAACCAAAAAGTACCTTTTTGACAAGAGCGCCCACCTGTTTCAACGATTCCCTCAAGAACATAAACGTACTCATCACAAGGATGAACATGAACTGGAATCACTGTGCCAGCGAACATTCTTAATCGATGAATCGAGCCTTGCGGAACTGGTTCAGCCAGTGGCAAAAGCTGAGTGCCTGGGAATTCTTCCGGTTCCATCCACTTTTCTGCGTCAGTGCTGATGAAATTTGATCCACTCATGACGAAAAGCCCTCGCCACGACGGGCTTGGTAGTTTTGGTAGGTGGCCCGCTTGCGAGCCCGCTTCACGTCTTTGGCTGCCAAGTCCGTATCTAGAGCCTCTAGGGCTGTGAGTTCCATCGCCATCCTGGGAGAAACAGGGGCTCCCATCATCTCGATTCTGGCTACTTGCAAAGATGCTCTGGCGGCAGCAAAATTACCCCGATCCAGATTTCTCACGGCTTCCTCCTTGGCACGGGCTGCCATCAATCGGGCGACCTGTTGCTGCACCTCTGGATTGGGCGGAAACTCCTCTAACTGTGCAAAGGGAACCGCTGGCAGTTGGAAGGTCACACGTTGGACTTGCCGTTGTGACTGGTTGGGGTCATTCCAGGCAAGCCGAAAGTAGCACATGTGGCTTGTTTGGATCCTGGCGGACACATAAAGCCGCATTACCACCTCAATTGAGTTACCTACAAGTAAATTAGGCAACTGGTAACGACCATTACGATTCACGTCTAGGTCGTTGAACACATCCACCACTTCGATCCCTGCTTGAGGCTCAATTCCCAGGCTGACGGTATGACCCACCGTTGCCATCAAGCCTTGCAGTTCTGTTTGGAAAATATCGGGTAGCTGTTGGGGGGATTCAATGTAGTAGTAATTGCCATCGCCACTGCGAGCGATCGCCTCCAGCAAATCTTCGCTGTAATCATTACCAATACCCATGGTGCTGGTGCTAACACCCCGTTTAGCCAAACCGTGGACATCCGTTGCGATTGTATCTGGATTCGTCTCGCCCACATTTGCCAGTCCATCCGAGAGCAGGAGTACTCGATTGATGTGTTCCGGGTTTAAATATTGACTCACCTGCATTCCCCCTTGCAGCCAGCCAGCATGCAGAGCTGTGCTACCCCCAGGTTGAATGCTGGCAATGAAAGCGAGAATGCTTGACTTCTCAATGGCAGGCGTACTGGGGACGAGGGTTTCCACCTGGTGATCAAAAACTGTGATACTGATGCGATCGCTCATTTGCAGCTGCTCCACTGCATAGCACGCTGCCTGACGCGCCTCCTCAATTTTTCGTCCGCTCATCGAACCCGAACGATCAATCACCAAGCCTATATTTAGCGCCGGTCGTTTGAAATCGAGCGCTTGGGCGGGGGGAACAATTTTCACTAAAAGATCCAGGGTGGAGGGGCGATCTGAGCTGACAACAGGGCGAAGCGGGATCAGTTCAATCTGGGGTAAATTCATCTGGATGACCTCCGGTTGGTGTAGATAGCCTCGAGTTGTTGACCGATGTGTTGCAGTAAGTTTTGTTGCTCTTGAGGGCTCCTGGGATAGGCGAAATCATCTCGAACATGAAATTCCAGACCGGGCAATACCTCTAACCTTGTCCACTGAGATGGCTCTGGTGACTGACTTTGAGCTGGATTGGCAAGGCTTAGGGCTATGCTCGTCTTAGGAGTAGCAGTGTTCGATGGTGGGTCACCTGAAAGACTACGTTGTTGAATCTGTTGCAGAAATGCCAGTGCTGGGTTCGCTGGTGTGAGTGTTAGCTGCACACCTCCTTGTAGCAGTGCCTCCAGTTCAGAATTATCAGTGGAGGTAGCTAGCTGATTAATTGCACTGGTACCATAGCCCGTTGCTAATAGTCGCCGCACCAGCAACATTTGTAACAAATGGCGATAGGTATAACGAGCTTCACGCCCTTCCTTGTGCGGCTGATCAAGCATTTCTAAGCTGCTATAGTGCCGCACCAAGCGAGGCGTTACCTCCTCTCGGACTCTGGTATTTGCCGGTATTTCTGGCAAGAACTGTGGGAGGAGGTCATTCGTGACCTGGACAAAATCATCCAAGGACCAGCTAGGGTGGCTCTGTGCTAACTGCTGTAGATTTGGCATATCCGCAGTATAACTATTACACTTCGATATGTCAATAACAATCTGATATGTAATGATTTCTCTTACGCTTAGTAGCATGGAAGCTGCTTGCTACGATTGGGCAACTTTATCGTTTGTGCATAACGCCCGAAGACGAGAGTATTGCTTTGCTTTGAGCTCTCCTTGAGGGTACTCCTGCATAGTAATGGTAAAGTGATAAATGTAAAAGATTACCTGATGTC
>CAXUIG010000078.1:0-24434 GCA_964250845.1 uncultured bacterium
TCTTAACCGAACTACAAATTAGCCCATAACACAACACCTTGAAAGGGCTAGTTTTTAGGACTTACGCATTGACAAAACCGGCAGAATGTGGTATAGGAGGAAAAAGCTGATTTAGGGAGCGTTCGCCATCCACAAAAGCCGGATCTGCATTCTTCCCTCCCCATCCCTCAATCTTTAGATGCGCCTTAAGAGGTCTAATGAATAGCTGGAGCCAATATTACTGCTGAAGCTATCCAGGCCATAGGATGGAATAGTTTCTGCTTTCACCACTTTGGACGTTGGACAAATGTGTCCAACGTCCAAGCGTAGGACGAAGTCCACGCGGTCGGGGTTGGCATCGCCCCTTGATTTTCGTTTTCCAAGACAATCCGAGCGTGAATGCGGGGCAACAGAGCTTCCCACTGGATTTCACCCAGTTGTCCAACTAGAGAAATTTCTGGGCCATCGGTAACATCTACATCTTCTTGCAACAGAAGATTCATCGTGACACTGGCTAAAATGAGAGCGGCATCCTCGTCAGAAATATTCCCAATGACTACAAGTAGTGTGATCTGACTGCTATCTGGGTGAGTTGCGATCGCCCCTATAACTCGTTGCAAGTCTAAACAGAGTGACTCTTCTGGCTGAGACCAATCTGGAAAGATGATTAAGTTAATATCCTTCAGGTTTAGCGGCAGGAGAGTGGCGTCTGTTAAAAAGTGAATGGGTAATTCTGGTGTTAAGGTAAAGGGGATAAAATTCAAAAGTTTCTGACCACAGGCAAGCGTTGATGAATACTGATGGTTGACCAGACGAAATTTGGCGATGTAATGCCATACACTTTCTGGGCCAGGCCATGTATGTACAACGTCATGAAATGCTATCCACCCACCATTTTTTACAAGTGGAAACGATAGCTCAAAATCCTTTAACACATCTAAGTACTGGTGGGAACCATCAATAAAAATAAAATCAATGGCTTTTCCGTTCGCAAATTCGTTCCAACCGCCCAAGACATCGTGCGAGTATCCCCGCAACGGCATTACATATTGGCAAAGTCCATTTTCCTGAACATTTTACTGCCAAATGTCAAAGAAGTTTCGCTCAGGGAAGTCGGAATCGTTGCCGTCCCATGTATCAATGCAATAAATTTTTCTGTTTGTTCCTATACAGGCATAGGCCATAGCAACTGTAGAGCGCCCCTTAAATGAACCAATTTCAACGATAACAGCATCATCAGGGAGGGTTTTTACTTTGTTGAAAAGGTACTCTTATTGTCCGGGAACTATGAAGCCTTCAACGGCTTCAACGGCATTCTGAATACTTTTATAGCTGACTGGTAAAACTGTCATTTGTTTGTTTGACCGTATAATCAAACTTAGGATTGAGATTGAAGTCTAGCCTAAAAATCAGACTACCGTGAAAAGCGATCGCGCTTGGGCAATCGGAGCGATTGTCACCGTTACAGCTCACCCGACTATTCAATGAGGGATTATTGCTCCCCAGGGATAGGGCTTTGTTCGGCGTCTGTCTGTACACAGCATGCCGCATCAATGAAGCTTGTACTCTGCTCACAGAGTCGCGTGATGGGGATTAAAGGGATTAGAGACAAGATTCTCATCCGCAGCATCAACACCAAAGGCAAGCAGGACACTAGGGAAATCCAGATCCACCCCAAACTTAAAGGCTACCTGGAAGCTTACCAACCATCCATCAAAAAGGAATATCTGTTCCCATGCGGCACGCCCAAGCTCCGAGCTGGCGGCGGAACCACCTGAGTTTGGCCTCTTCGAGATGCACTACGATATCACCCTGGGACTGCAAAAGTCTGCCGATGCTGTCAAATCAAGCTCAGGCTAAGTCAATCAGGCTTTTTCCGTCGTTGTCATCTGGAATCCTAGTTTCTCCTGCTTGGTCGATGGCATTTCTTTGTACCGGAGTCAAATATCCATGACTTGAAGCTACGACTTCTTCTTTTGTACCATCTGGATTTCGGACTCGTCCTACTGCGACACTGAAGCGAACTGTAGTTCCAGAGCGCGGTTCATCACTCAACACCTCTGTGATGTGCTGCCTTGCTGCCTCAGGTACAACTCACTGACCCCCTCAGCCTCAGCCACACACACGGAGGGTCTAGTGCGGCTGCATCCGCATTGCGGGGTTCGCTGTCCAGCAGGCGCTCGAAATCGCTCAGACTCCCACTTGTTCCCGAAAGCTAGTCCAACACCAGGGTTTTGACTCGCTCACTGTCTAGCGCTCCGGTGAATGCCCAACGGAATCCAGAAGCGCGATCGCACTTTCGCTTCTTTGCAACTGGCAAACTCCGGCATACCTTAGTGGCGAGTTTGTAATTCATCACCATGGTTGGCAAACGTTTTGAACTCGATCGCGTCGTGACTACAAAAGAGGCGAACATCGCGGTGCTCGTTCGATAGCGCATATAGCCGCTCTTGATTGTGGAGCCGAGCCTTGCGATCTACCTCCATCATCCACTGATAAGCCCGCAATCCCGGTGTGCAGTGCCGATTTGAGGCATCCATCTCGTGTCGGTAGAAGTAGGCATCGCCTGCATGTAACAGCCAACCCTCTGCTGTCTGAATCGCAATCCCAGCATGACCCCGCGTGTGACCCGTCAGCGGAATCAGAAGAATCTCCGGTGGCAATCCATCCAGGTCGCGGACTGCCTCAAAGCCAAACCAGGGTTCGCCTCCTGCTGCATAGTATTTCCAGCGTTTAACTTCATCCCACTGCTCTGACCGATAACGCCGACTCGCGATGAAACCATGCCGATCTTGGGCTGCCTCAATTTCAGTCTGCATGACATGCACCGTTGCTTCCGGGAAATCTTCCAGACCTCCTGCATGGTCGAAATCGAGGTGGGTTAGCACAATGTGGCGTACATCGCTGGCGGAAAATCCAAGCTGCTTTATCTGTTCGATCGCCGTATATTTGCGCTCAAACTGGATATTATTGAACTGGACAAAAAACGGGCTGAGCCGCGAGTAAGGCGACTGGACATCACGCAATCCAAAGCCAGTATCGACAAGAACAAGTCCCTGGTTCGTCTCGATCAGCAGGCAGTGGCAGACGAGGTGGGATAGCAGTCCGCGACTGAAGCCATCGAAAAGTGCTCCACCGAGCGGGCACATGCAGCCACAGTTGAGATGATGAATGTGCATAAATGAATACAAAAGGGTTAAGCAAAGCGTTCAAAGCAACAAAGGTTTGCGGAAAGTTCCCCAGCATTTATTCAGTTTGGGGTATAAAAAAAGGGAGTCGCTCCAATATCTAACCGACGCAACCGAATCTGTACGATTAGCGATTGGCTTAGACTCCCTCCCCTCTAAAGGGCCCTGGAGCGCAGCGCCAGCGGTTCTTCCTTAAACTACCCGTGCCAAACTATAAGGACTCGTCAACTTATCGAGCTGCTGCACCAACAAACTCAGAAACAAGCCCACATCTGTAACCACACCGACCGATTCTATCGAACCGCGATCGCTCAGCTTTGTGACCACAGCTGGGTTGATATCTACACAGACCATCTTCACTCCAGATGGTGTCATATTCCCCACACCAATCGAATGTAGCATTGAAGACAGCATCAAAATCATGTCTGCCCCTGTTAACAGTTGGGCATATTCCTGCTGAGCTTTAATCAAATCCATCTGCGTATCAGGCAAGGGACCATCATCCCGGATGGAACCGGCGAGGGAGAAGGGGATACCGCCTTTGACGCACTCATAAAATACACCACTCTTGAGGGCACCTTGCTCCACAGCTTTAGTAATACTGCCATAGCGACGGATGGTGTTGATAATTTTGAGGTGGTGCCGGTGTCCGCCATGCACGGCAACTCCCCGTTTCATATCTACACCCAAGGAAGTGCCCATCAGGTTTTGCTCAATGTCGTGAACTGCGATCGCATTGCCCCCCAACAGCGCCTGCACATATCCTTCCCGAACCAGATGAGCTAGATGTTCCCCGCCGCCAGTGTGGATGACAACTGGCCCAGCTGTTACAACCACCTTACCGCCTTGGTCGCGGATTTGGCGCAATTCCCAGGCCACTTGTTCCACTACCAATTCCACCCGACGCTCACTGGAAACCCCAGCTGACATAAAGCTGAATTCTTGGGTGTTGCGTAGCTCCCGCGATTCGGGCTTGCGGATGGTGCGGATACCTTGCACATCTACAACTACCTGCTCTGTAACTTCTAGATCGCGCAGCAGCTTACACTGCGCTACGATCCCAGATGGAGTGTGGGTAATTGCGATCGCGCCATCCATGCGCTGATGAAGCACTTTGATCCACTCACCATTAATCCGCACCTCAGTCGGATATATAGTTGTGACATAAAAGTCGTCTGGAGACACCCCAGCTTGTGTCACCGGCTCCAATAAGGCATCGCGCTCATCTTGCGGCAGATCAACCGCACCCAGATCAATCAGTTGGGATAAGATTCCTTCCATGACTTCGTGGGAAGGAGCCGTCACCTTCACCTCTGCCGCCGAGGTACTTTGCCGCTGCTCTCCCAGCTGGAAATTCAGCACTTGGAAGCTGCCGCCACTTTCCACAACCAGGTCTAGAGCGCGGTTGATCAAACCAGAGTCTAGCAGATGGCCTTCCATGCGAACCGTGCGACTCTCCACCGACACATTGGCATGGACTTCACTTAGCACTGGCTCTGTCACCCGCAGAGTTAAGCACTTAGCAGCTCCACCGGCTTTGAGAAATTCCGTCAGCGGCGTTTCTATCACCTGGAAGCCAGCTGCTGTTAGGCGTCCTTTCAGGTTATCACTCACCTTATTCATCACTACAACAGAGTCAATATTGACCGCATTGCAAGCAAAGGTTACAGCGTCCGCTTCTTCAATTGCAATCCGCTTTTCTGGCGGCACCCGCATTTCAATCACCCGGTTAGAGTAGGCATCAAACGCCGGTGGATAGTAGAGCAAATAGCCGCCCGAGAGAGGGCAGAAACAGGTATCCAGATGATAGAACCGCTCATCCATTAGGCGCAGGGACAGCACCTCAATGTCGAGCCACTTCGCCAGATACGGGTGAGAGTCGAGTTCCGAGCGGAAGCCGTATCCAGCCCACAGCCAACGTCCTTCTCGATCCAGCAGCGCGTCTCCTGCTCCCTCGAATGGCAAGTCTTTGGGCAGTTCATGCACCGTGTAGCCCTTTTCTTCAAACCATTCTTTGAAAAATGGCTCTTCCCCTTGGCGCTCTTTGTGGAAGAAGCGGCTAAGGACGAAGGTATCCCCCAAAACCAGTCCAGCGTTGGCTGTAAACACCATATCAGGCCAACCCAGCTGAGGGAGGACCAAATCCACAATAGCGTGGTCTTTAAGGATATGAAACAGCTGTTGCCACTGCTCGACAGCGCGATCGCGAGAGGACTTGTGAATATTCCCCTCCATCCAGGGATTAATCACATAGTCCACGTCGTAGTGGTCAGGGGCACACATGAGGAAGCGGATCGGAGAATTCATAAATGGCTCTTAGGTGGGATAGGACGCGACAAACCTTCTTGAATACAGACTTAGCGGCTTGCACTTCTGTAAAAATTAATACAAAATATCTGCCGATTGACAGTAGAAGGCGGCACAGAGGCTATAATTTAATTCTATTGCTTTTGGGTACAGGGGGATTGTGGGATAGTGCGTGGGGGCGGACGCGAATTGACTTATAGCATATAAAAGGAGGAAGGCTTGAGCGGTGTAAAACTAACTGCATTAGGAAGATACTTGCCTAGCAAGATCATGACAAATGACGAGCTGGCTAGCATTCTAGATACGTCCGATGAATGGATTCGAACGCGAACTGGAATTGTTGAACGCCGAATTGCTGCTGCCGGAGAAAGTACGTCTACTTTAGCGATAGCCGCTGCATTAGACGTGTTAAACAAGCGTGGTATCGATCCCTTGTCAGTAGAAATGATTGTAGTAGCAACAATGATGGCAGACAGCCCGTTTCCATCAGTTGCTTGTAAGGTACAGCATGAAATAAAAGCTCGTAATGCGTTTGCTTTTGATATATCGGCAGCGTGCTCCGGTTTTATCTATAGCCTGGAAATAGCGGCGCAATTCATCAAAACTGGTGCAAATAAAAATGCGTTAGTTATAGGTTCAGAGGTGTTCTCAAAATTTATAGACTGGTCGGATCGTTCTACCTGCGTGTTATTTGGAGATGGTGCAGGGGCTGCTTTTATTGAAGCAGGACAAGAAGATTGTTTTTTAGGTGGTGTCCTGCGTGCAGATGGTTCCGGGCAAAATATCTTACATATGCCTGCTGGCGGAACTGCGCTTCCAGCCTCAGTTGAGACAATTCAAAATCGACAACATTTTCTGAAAATGAATGGCTTGGAACTGTTTAAAGCTGTAGTGCCAATGGTATGTGATATCATCTCGGATACCTGTGCCCAAGCAGGTGTGTCCATTGAATCAGTTCAGCTCATCGTTCCTCATCAGGCCAATGTTCACATTATTAAAGAAGTGGCGGAATCATTAGAAATTCCATTTGAACGCTTTTTCATCAATCTTCATAAGTATGGTAATACATCTGCAGCTTCAATTCCGCTCGCCTTAATTGATGCAACGCAAGAGGGAAGAATCTCACCAGGTGATCTTGTAATGATGGTTGGATTTGGGGCAGGGCTCACTTGCGCAGCAAGTCTGATCAGGTGGGACAAATCATTTGTTAAATGTTAAATTAATTAACAAAATTCAATTATTTTCTAACTATTTAGAATTCCTGACCACTGATATCCATGGCAAATTTAAATCAAGGTACTGCTCCAGAAAAAGAATATTTTGCACCCCGAGACACAGTAGAACTCCAGTTAACTAAGATTTGGGAAGAGGTTTTAGAGATTCGGCCTATCGGAGTAAGGGACAACTTCTTTAACGATCTAGGGGGGCACTCGCTGCTAGCTGCGCGTCTGTTCAGGAAAATCGAAAAGAGTTTCGGCAAAGATATAACTCTACCTACCCTCTTCGAGGCACCGACAGTGGAGCAACTTGCCAGCATTCTCCGCCAGGAAGGAGGAGGGTCTACGACTTGGTCTTCACTGGTGGCAATTCAAACCGGCGGTGACAAACCGCCTTTCTTCGCCATACATGGTGGTTATACCAGTGTCTTAATGTTCTACAATTTGGCACGGTATTTGGATCCCAAGCAACCAGTTTATGGGCTACAACCACAGGGGCTGGATGAAAAACAGGTTCCTCACAACCGGATTGAGGACATGGCGGCTGATTATATCAGGGAAATACGCACTGTCCAGCCACAGGGGCCTTATTTTCTGGCGGGCTTTTCTATGGGGGGCAAGGTGGCCTTTGAGATGGCTCAACAGCTGATTAGCGAAGGCCAGAAAGTGGCTATGCTGGGCTTGTTTGATACCCACGCTCCGGTGTGGCTCAAACCATTACCAGTCAGTGCTCGGGTCTCGCGCCATCTGGGTTACTTATTACGACTTGAACCGAAAGAGAAATTAACCTACCTACAGAAAAAGTTGATTCGCAGGTTTTATGCGGATAACAGGGAGCCATTGCCCAACGGGTTAGCAGTCGCCTACGGAGGGAAACCCTCCGTAGGCGCTGTCTCACCGAAAGCTGAGGACAAATCCAAATCCCCTTTACAAGAGGCTCACGAGCAGGCAGACAAAAATTATGTACCTCAAGTTTATCCGGGTCGGGCAATCCTCTTCCGAGCCAGTGAACCGTTTGCAGGAGAATGGTCAAAGTGGTGCTCAATCGACCCCGAATTGGGCTGGGGTAGGCTGGTTGCTGGAGGATTACAGATCTACGAGGTTCCTGGCAATCACATGAGTATGTTCAAGGAACCCTACCTACGAGTCCTAGCAGAAAAATTACAGGCTTGCCTAGATGGAGCACAGGCGAATTGTGAGGGGGTGAGGGGGTAAGAGGTACTCTTGGGGACAAGGGGGACTCTTGAGGGTTCTCCCTTGTCTGCCTCAAGGCACCAGTTTACTGCTCGGGCATGATTGCGCCAGTTAGATTTGCCTGACTCAAGATTGTCCCATTTAGATTTGCTCCACTGAGGTTGGCGCAACTCAGGTTAGCCCGGCTTAAATCTGCTAAACTGAGATCTGCATCGCTCAAATTTGCCCCACTTAGGTTAGCCCAGGCTAGGGATGTCAGCCTTAAATTTGCCCCTTTAAGGACTGTATTACTCAAGTTTATCCGCCACATAATGGATTCACTTAAATTTATCCCACTGAGGTTTTCTCCAAACAAGTAAGCGTAGCTCAGCTTTGCTCCTTGAAAATCTCGCTCTCCGGCTGCATACAGCTTCAAAAGCTCAGTAGTGTCCATATGGTTGATTAATTTGAAACATCCAGGGTACTAACGCTTTCGATGTAGAGTACGTCCAAAGCTGCGTTCTTGGTGTAGTAGATGCGACAACGTTACTCCTTGCCCAGAATGCCCTCAGGACGTAACTACATGAAACTAACAAAATTAAACCAGGCTAACCCCAGAAAGCTTTGTAAGCTTTCGTACAAAAAATATTTATTATTCAAAAAATGAATTAATATTATCCCCTTTATGCATAAAAACACCCCTAAAGATTCACGGTGTTTACCTTCAAGGCGCACTGACACCCCCTCACCATTTTTCTAGGTAACGCCCTGCCTATTCTACCGATGTCACCCATTCCTAAAATCGGGCACGATTGACTCAGATGGGACAAGTTGTCCCGCACGAGCCTAAACAGTCCTGGAGGAATGGAATGTCTTCTTCCCCATCCAAGGAGACCAGCCCCTTGCTGGCTCTGTCTAATGATTTAGCCGCCGCAGTCGAGCGGGCAGGCAGCGTCGTCGTCGCGGTCAATGCGCGGCAGCGTATTCCCTCAAGCGGTGTCCACTGGCGGTCTGGTGTGGTAGTCACCGCCGACCATACAGTAAGGTGCGATGAGGACATTACGATCACGCTGCCCGATAATCGCACTGTACCCGCTACACTGGCGGGGCGCGACTCTAGCACTGACTTAGCCGTGCTCAAGCTCCAGCAAGTAGAGCTACCAGCAGGTGAGATTGGCGATGCCTCATTGCTCAAGGTTGGTCAAATGGTACTCGCTGTGGCACGAGCCGGTGAGAGCGGTCTGAACGCCAGCTTGGGGGTTATTAGTGGTTGGTACGGTGGTCAGATTGACCAGTTGGTGCACCTGGACTTGACGCTCTACCCTGGCTTCTCAGGTGGCCCACTGGTAGACACCCAAGGTCGCATCGTTGGCATCAATACATCGAGTCCGCGCCGTATGGTTCTGGCTATCCCTGCCTCCACAGTCAACCGCGTGGTTGACCAACTGCTACAAAAGGGACGGATCGCACGGGGGTATCTTGGTTTGGGTATGCAGCCGGTGCGTCTGCCCGATAATCTCAAACGTACGCTGAATTTGCCTTCTGTCGGTGGGGTGATTGTTGTCAATGTCGAACCAGATGGTCCGGCTGATCAGTCTGGCGTGCTGATCGGGGACGTACTCGTGGCGCTTGATCGCACCCCCGTGAGCGACACGGGTGATGTGCAGGCGATATTAGGTTGCGATCGCATAGGCAAAACAGTCAGCGCTGAAGTCATCCGTGGCGGCAAATCGATTGAACTGGCTATCACCGTAGGCGAACGGCCACGCCGGGAGGAGTAACGTGGCGAACACCAAACAGGATAATAATACAAGTGGACAGACAAACCTCGGTTCGGAGTTGGCGGCTGTAGCCGAGCGTTTATGCCGTTCCACGGTACAGGTACTCAGCGCCAGAGGTGGTGTCGGGTCGGGTGTGATCTGGGACCCTGACGGCTTAATTATCACCAATGCCCATGTCGCACACGGGTCACGCGCTACCGTCAAGCTGTTGGATGGACGAGTCTTCGAGGCTGCAGTCACGGCTAAAGACCCGGCTCGCGATCTAGCTGCGCTCAAGGTTGAGGCGGCTGATCTACTAGCAGCTACTGTGGGTGACTCCGATGCTCTACGGGTTGGCGAACTGGTGCTGGCGGTCGGTAACCCTCTCGGCCTTGTCGGTGCCTTGACAACCGGAATTATCTCGTGCAACAGCGCTTTAGAGGCACCCAGTCAGCAGAGATGGGTCATGGCCGACGTGAGGCTCTCCCCCGGCAACTCGGGTGGTCCCCTGGCTGATGCGCGGGGTCAAGTCATCGGGATTAACAGCATGATTGTGGGGAGTCTGGCTCTGGCTGTGCCAAGTAATGCGGTGGAGCGTTTCTTGCGCACTTCCGGAGCGGAGGCGGCGTGACACGGGTTCTAGTAGCTGCCACCGACAGCATTGTACGTGTGGGATTGTCGGCTCTGGTCACCGCCAGCCCGGAGCTTACGGTGGTGGGCAGTTCAGTCGGCGTGGCGACACTAGCTGCTATGGTTGAGGATCTACAGCCCGATGTGGTGATACTGGAGTTGGGGTTGCATGATGAAGAACCCGTGTCAGATAAATTACTCGCACTCGGCGTAATTTCTCAACACGTATCTGCCATAGTCATCCTAACTGACGATCCCCACAGCGACTGGATGACCGAGGCAATGCGCTTGGGTGTGCGGGCGATATTACCGCGATCGGTAACGGCTGATGAAATTGTGGCGGCAATCTTTGCGGCTGTAGCTGGGCTCGTGGTGCTGCACCCGGAAGTTGTCGATTCTCTGCTCAGCGTCCTACCGACGGGGGTACGCGAGCTACCTACTTCACCTCTAACAGCGTTGACCCCGCGAGAAATTGAGGTTTTGGGCATGCTGGCTGAGGGGCTGGGCAACAAAACCATTGCGCGACGCTTGGGCATCTCCGAACATACCGTTAAGTTCCATGTGTCATCCATCTTCACTAAGCTCAACGCCAAAAGCCGCACCGAGGCAGTTACTCTCGGTGCCCGACAGGGTTTGATTATGCTTTAACCAACTACCTAAACGACTGGCTAAAGAACTGAAGCCGTCCGAAGCCGAGAAATTGACCATGGGATTTCTCACCTCTAGGAAAAGCCGTGACTCCAAATAAATAAATACCACCATATAGCGGATTACTGACAGAACGGAGGCCAATTTTGATCCAACGACCTGGGGGTACTGGCGGGTTAAACGTGACGGATACAGTCTTGGTCTTACGGTTCCTTGTAACCTCTCCCAAAGTTAGTTGCTGCCTAGAATCTGAGAGCGTTGCTTCTGCATTGGTGCGTTTCAAGTCAAATTTTATATCTTCTATTCCTTGATGCTGAGTGAAGGTGACCCGTTGCAGAGGTTCACCGGCATTTCCTGGCAAGCTTAGGGTAAAATAGTATGTTGCTGGAACAGCAGGAGTTCTAAAAGTAGTCGTGGCTTTGTCTAAGCTAGGAGGCTCGGCAAAGTAGACCGTTCCATCCGCTAGCTGAATCGCCAATGACTGCTGACACTTTGCCCCCCAAATAGCTGTGGAGAACAAGAGCATCACTCCCAACACAGTTGTAAAGCGCATCATGATCGAAATTGTATTCATAGGAGAAGTATCCCCCATAAACTATTGTCCGAGCACAGCATATTCGCGTCCTCAGTAGAGGCACATCCATATTCAAACTAAAGCGCCATTTAGACGAATTTCAAGTCCGTGATTAATTTTTTAGCTTTGACTCTTGACTGGAACCATCAAGATTCGCCAAACTTCCGTGTGGGCTTGTTTGACTTGGAGCGAGGTATCGCGTGAATATCCAACATTTACGTCATTCTTTAAAGGTTAAGTGGCTTCTTTACTACCAGCAGAATCGTCCCTGGCTGATACAACTGCAAATTTGGGGAACCTTTGACGGGCAGCGTCGTCCTTCGTCCAGTTTCATCTTGGCAACCGTGTCTAATCTAGAGCCGCAACTTACCCAAATGTTTCCTTTGATCGTTGCTCTGAACAATAACCCCGACCAGATTGTCGCAGCCTTGGGTCTCAACTTCAATCCCGATCACGAGTTGCAGTCATTGACAGAGGCTCCGACTGTGGCTGAGACAAACCATAATGGTAATGGTTTGACAGCGGTTCCTCCTGAGGTTGAGACAAACGGTAATGGCAATGGTTTGTCTATGCAGATACTCCCTAAAGCTGCCGGTGAAGTAAATAGATCGCCTGCCACTAAGCCCAGTAATCTTCCATCTTTGGTAGATGAATCGTGTTATGGCAAAAGCAGTCCTAATGCCGGAGTGATGCTTTCAATTCTGGCCGTGATTGGCTCTCTAGCAGTCGTGGTAGTCAAATTTTCCGGCTAACAGCAGCCACCTCTTGCTTAAAGCAATTGCAGGGTAGGGATCAGCAAAAAGAGCTTTCTTGAGCTGATCAAGAAAGCTCTAACTATCCCTTAAAGTCCAACTGCTTAACAACGATGCAGCTGAGTCAACAACAACACAATTTCATCAATCGCTTGTCTTAGCGTTGCCGCAGACTGGTCAGATTGATTCACAATAATACTAAAAACCAGCGGTTCATAGCCAGGAGGGTCAAGATACCCAGATATAGCAGCAATCCCGCTCAGAGTTCCCGTCTTAGCTTGAACAATGCCTTGGGCAGGAGTGTGACGAAAGCGATTCTGGAGAGTGCCACTAACACCAGCAACAGACAAAGAGGCTCGATATACTGCTGCTTCGGGAGAGTGCGCCATTGCCCTCAAAGTTTGTGCGATCGCTTCTGGGCTGACCAGATTATGGCGAGACAGCCCAGAGCCATCTGCTAGAACATAGCCAGATGAATCAACACCCAACGCAGTTAATATCGCTCTTTCTACGCGCAACCCCACCTCAGCTGTTGAATCTCTAACACTAGGTAAAGTGCCAACCTTAGCACCAAGTTCTCGCAGCAAAACCTCCGCATAAAGATTATTACTATTCTGATTTGTCTCCACCAACAGCTGAGATAGCGGAGGTGATTCAACAGCAGCCAACTCCCGAACCGGAGATAGAGGCAGACCCAAGCTGCTTAAATCTGATATCTGCGTCCATCTGCGTCCATCTGCGTTTCCATATCCACCCCTAACAGCAACCAATGCCCGCGAGACATTAATTCCCTCAGCCACCAAAGCGCGGCCCAAGTGCTGCAAAAAATTCCTACCTGGGTCGAGCACTGCCAAAGCCACCGGCTCTCCTAAAGAATCAACACCCAGTTGCCCCGTAATTTCTAGTACCGGCTCTCCTAAGTCACGGCTCACATTAATCAACCCCGGTTGATCTGCTCGAGCTGTTACCGCATCATTTTCAATCCGCCATCGCGTCGCCTCAGTTGGATCAGCCCAGACAGCGCGAACTGGTTGACCCGGCGCTTGAGGCAACAATGTCAACATTACAGCATTTTGATTCAGAATCAGGCTATTAACTGATGCCCCGTAATCCGCCTGCACATCTCCCCATTCCCAACCAGGGTTAACAGCGGAGCCACGAAAATAATTATCCTCAGCAATCAGCTGGCTCACCTGACGAATACCTTGACGACTCAGCTCAATAGCCAGTTCTCTAAGCTGAGTATCCGTCAAACTGGGATCTCCCCGCCCCACAACACGCAAAGAACCGTCACCATTGCCATAAACAGACGTGCGAACCCGAAATTGGGAACCCAGCTGATGCAAAGCAGCTGCGGTCGTCAACAGCTTCGCATTAGATGCTGGAATAAAGTACTGCTGGGCATCGCGGCTGTAGAGAGTGTGGAATCCAACAGATGTTTGAATCAAAATCCCCCAACGCGAGCGGCGCAATTCTGGACGACCGAGCATAGCTTCAATTCGATCACCCAGCTGGGCTGGGCAAATCAGCTTTTTAGCCAGCTCTGGCTTCGCTGATTGAGAAAACTGAGCTTCGCTCGTCAGACTTGCATGGATAGAACGAAAAGTATTTTTTGCAGCAGCAGCCCTCTGCTGCGCCGTCAACTTTACGCTCAACAAAAGCAGCAATACAAACCCAACGGGTTTAGCTATTGTTTTCATCTTGAGATTTCCATCGCCATTTAAACAATTAGCGGGACTAAATCTAGCCCCGCTAATATCTTGTTTAGCAGCCAGTCATTCTGGCTCTACAGCTTTGTGCCGCATTCGGGACAAAAGTTGTTACTGGCAATGTTTTTAGCACCACAGCTGCTGCAATAGATCAGTTCTAAGGCTTTTTCCAGCTTGGGACGCTCTGGCAATCCAATCATCTGAGCGTTGCTCTTGCCGGGAGCCACCATTGGGTAACAGTTTTCATCTCTGGTGACGCGGGCATCAACCAACACTGGGCCATTGTGAGCTAGCATTTCGCTGATCGCATCCTTTAATTCAGCGCGATCGCGTATCACCATGCCCTTAATCCCATACGCCGAGGCCAGCAACTCAAAGTCCGGCCTTGCCGCTTCCATATTTGAGGACGAGTAACGCTCCCCATAGAACGCCTGCTGCCACTGGCGTACCATTCCCTGCCAGCCATTATTGATAATCACCGTCTTGACATTAATGCCATATTGTGCTAGCGTACCCAATTCCTGAAGATTCATCTGGAAGCTAGAATCGCCGCTGATACAGATGACTTCTTCATCGGGCAGCGCCATCTTAGCGCCCATTGCAGCTGGTAAGCCATACCCCATCGTGCCTAAACCTGCACTAGAAATCCAGCGACGGGGGCCATTCTTCAGAAATTGAGCCGACCACATTTGATGCTGACCTACATCGGTAGTGTAGTAAGCCTGGGGCGCTTGGGTTGCTAGTTCTACAATTACCTCTTGCGGCGACATACTATCAGCATGGTGAGGCACAACCAAGGGATATTCTTGCCGCCAGCGGTTAATTCGGTTCAGCCACTCTTGCGTTTGGTTCGGAGCAACACACTCTCCCGCTTGCTGAGTGCGATGCAGCAGGTCAAGCAGCACTCTCCGTACATCGCCCACAATTGGCACTTCGGGGGCACGGTTTTTCCCTACCTCAGCTGGGTCGATATCTATGTGAATCACCTTAGCGCGGGCAGCAAATTCATCTAACTTCCCAGTCACCCGGTCATCAAATCTGGCACCCACAGCAATCAGCAAGTCACACTCACTCACCGCAAAGTTGGCGTAGGCTGTGCCGTGCATTCCCAGCATTCCCAAAGCTAGGGGATGGTTTTCGTCAAAGGCACCCTTCCCCATCAGTGTGGTAGTCACAGGGATATTGAATAGTTCTGAGAGCTGCTGAATTTCAGCATGTGCCCCAGCGGCGATCGCTCCCCCACCCACATAAAGCAGAGGACGCCGACTTTCACTTATCAGCTGCAAAGCCTGGGTAACTTGACGAGGATTCCCCTTAACTGTGGGACGATACCCCGGTAACTTCACTGTTCCCGGCTCCACCGGCACATAGTCAAATTCCTCTAATCCCACATCTTTGGGCACATCAATCAAAACCGGTCCCGGACGCCCAGTGCTAGCGATGTAAAATGCTTCCGCCACAATCCGCGCCATGTCTCTGGGGTCACGCACCACATAAGAGTGCTTGACAATGGGCAGCGTGATCCCATAAATATCCGTTTCCTGAAACGCATCGGTGCCAATGGCTTTAAGCGCTACCTGCCCCGTGACTACCACCATCGGGATCGAGTCCATGTGAGCTGTGGCAATCCCTGTTACCAGATTAGTCGCCCCAGGGCCAGAAGTCCCGAAGCAAACACCCACTTTGCCGGTAGCACGGGCATAGCCGTCAGCAGCATGAGCTGCCCCTTGTTCGTGTCTCACCAAAATATGCTGAATGCCCCCAGCGGCTTCTGCCCGGTACAGCTCATCGTAAATGGGCAGAATTGCGCCACCTGGATAGCCAAAAATATGCTGGACATCGTGGCGCTTGAGGCTGTCAATCAGGGCAAAAGCACCGGTTGCACGTCTTGTCGCCACTGTGGGCGATAAAGACACTTCTTGCTTAATTGGAGCTTTGGTTTCTAAGGAAATACTTCTTGAACGCGGTCGCACTGGGAAACCTCACACAATGGCTAACTTGGATAGTGAGATATTTTGGATTTTAAAATGTATTGGGATTTAATACATTATTTTTATATTGACACTTAGTCATGCCTTTAGAGGCAGAAAAACCGGGTATTTTAACATTAGCTGACATCCGGCAAAGCTCGGCGAGTATTATACCAAGCCCAAACACCCACCAACATCACCAAAACACTCATACCCAAAAGAACAATCCGCAAGCCGACGGCATCAGAGTCAACCAAGTTCCCCACGGCATCAGTCAGCGGCCCTGTAATTGCCAATGGTAGACTCAGGGCAATATTGACCACATTATTCTGAAACCCAAAGACTTTGCCGTGCATGGCTGCTGGTGTTTGCCGTTGAATCAAGGTTTGCATGGGTACGCCAATCAGTGAGGCTCCCAAGCCCAACAGCGCACTCAGACCTAAACCCAGCGGCAGGTTTTTAGTAAAGCTAAACAAGGCTAACACCAAGGCCATACTCAAAAAACCAATTAAGGGCAGAGGCTTGTTCTGGAAGCGATCGCCCCAATTCCCCAAGATGGCAGCACCGAAGACCATGCCCACCCCAGCAGCAGCCAACAGAAACCCAAATTGAGTAGGCTTGAGGCCAATATCCGCCGCCAAATCAATCGCCAGCACAGTTAAGGCTGCAAACACCGAGTACAGAACCGTCAGCTGCAGCATGGCATTCCAGATCAGCCTGTTTTTCTGCAGATAGCGTAAGCCTGCCTTGAGGTCGCTCCAGGGATGAACACTCGCCAGATCACTGCCCAGGAGCGTTTCTTCTTTAAAAGGAATCAGCTGAATCACACCGGCAGCTAACAGATATAATCCGCCGACCAAAATTTCTCGACCATAGTTCCTCTGCCAATCTCTAGCCAGACTTAACAGCGGCTCCCCGATCGCAAAGCCAACAATTAAGGCACCCATCATCGTCGTGGTAAACAGGGCATTGGCTGACATCAAATTCTCGCGCCGTACCAACAGCGGCATGGCGGATTGCTCTGCTGGGGCAAAAAACTGCGTCACAGTCGAGATCGCAAACGTGATCGCCAACAAAATTAAAAATTCCTTAGGCAGCGCCGGTATAGCCAATGTCAGTAAAGCGCGAACCAAATTCGAGGCCACCAGAATTTGTTTTTTGGCAATGCGATCCACAAAAATGCCAGCTGCTGAACCAAAAAAAATCGCTGGCAGCGTAAAGGCAATCATGATCACGGAACGCATGGAATTGCGAAAGCCAGGCAGAGGGGGATAGCTCGCCAGCAGGGCAATCAGCAAAACGAAGAAAACTTTATCTGCCACTTGAGACAGCACCTGCCCAATCCACAGTGCCAAAAATGGTCGGTTTTTCAGTAGAGCGCGAAACCCGCCACCAGAAGAGGGAGGTTCAGTTGGCAACATCTCAATCTCCTCAGGTTTGTGAAGTCGGAAACATTAATCAAGCCTACCCTTTGGGTTGCCGTTGGGGGAACAACCTTGAGGAGGATTGCCTTCAATCGTTTCCCCTTCTCCGTAACGCTCTAACAGCATAGTTAAAAACTGGGCGGCAGTAGTAGGTCGCGGCAGGGATTTCTCCTGATCTAGTTGGCGAATGTGCCAGCCTTGAACAATTTGGGGCGATCGCCACAGTTCCAAATGCTCCACTGGCGGCTGGGCATAGAAACTGTCTTCCCCACTTCCCAGCAGAGATGAACTCCAGTGGGTGAAGTGATCGTGACTGAGCCGATGGATATTAAAGTTGCCGGATAGCGGCACGCCCCAGCCGTCTAAAGCAATAAAAGCCTTGACATCACCTCCTAAGAGCTGCCACCCCCAAGCGGCTCCAATCGCTCCCACCACACCAGCGCTAAAACTGATGAATACGAGCGGTGATAGTGGAACGCCAGAGCGTTCAAGGCAAAACTGCAAGATGTGAAATGCCGAGAATGCTGGGTAGTCTTGGGCTGGAAAAATCAGTAAATTCCCGCTAGGACTATTCGAGCCATCAGACCCTAGTGATTGCGATCGCTTGCCCGTAACGCGACCCAGCCCCGCCAAAAAGCTCCTTGTCAGCTCTGGATCGTGTATTCCAGGGCAAATCACCACGCTCATCAGTTTTATCCTCGAATGTTTTTCAGGGTTGAGTTCTGTTTCCCTGCCCTATCCCCCTAGTGGGGATGTTAGGCTAAGGGATAGCCGGTCAGATTTGAGGCTCAATGCGGCACGGTTAGGCCAGGCAATAAGAACCTACAGCTTTGTTCAAACTCTTAAAAATTAATCTAGCCGAGGAACGTAAATTGGTTGCCACCCCAGAAAAACAACAAAAAGACACACCCGCACAATTGCCTGGCAAAGACCGAGTGGCCGTCTTGCTCATGGGCTACGGGGAAGTCGAGAGCTACGAAGATTTCGCCAACTATAACGAACAGGCTTTAAATCTACTTACAGCCAAGTTTGCCCCAGTGCCTACGTGGATCTATCCACCGTTGGCTAGGCTTCTGGCACTATTTGACCGCCACGAGTGGGGACATCAGCATGGTCAATTTATTTCACCTCACAATGCCATTTTTGAACAACAGCGGGCTGGTATAGAAAAGCACCTCCAACAAAAGTGGGGCGATCGCGTCCAAGTCTTCAAAGCCTTCAACTTTTGCGCCCCCTTCCTCCCCGAACAAGTTCTCGCCCAAATCAAAGCCCAAGGGTTCGACAAACTGCTAATTTACCCGCTGTTAGTTGTCGATTCTATCTTCACCAGCGGCATCGCCGTCGAGCAAGTCAACAAAGCTCTAAGTAAGTTGGCTGATGGTACTGAACACTGGGTTAAGGGACAGCGCTACATCCCTTCCTTCTACAACGAACCAGGCTACATCGAGTTAATGGCTCACCTTGTCGAGGAGAAAATTGCCGCTGATCTAGCAGCAGCATACCTACCCTCTCAAATCGGCATCGTGCTAATGAACCACGGTTGCCCCCACAAGGCAAAAGGATTCACCTCTGGCATTACAGAAAGTCAGGCACTCTACGAGCAGGTACGGGAAAAGCTAATGCACCGCTATCCCCTAATTTCGGTCGGTTGGCTCAACCATGACACACCACTAATTGAATGGACGCAGCCCAACGCTGATCTTGCCGCCAAAAACTTAATTGAGCTGGGTGCAAAAGCTATTGTATTTATGCCGATTGGCTTTGCCACAGAAAATCACGAAACTCTGTTAGATGTAGACCACATCATTCATGCTTTACACCACAAGCATCCTGATGTGACATACGTGCAGATGCCGTGCGTTAACGACCACCCCGATTTCTTGAGAATGACCGCCGATTGGGCTAATCCCCAAATTGCCGCCCTATTCTCAGAGCAAGTGAGCGCGGTTAATCCCCAGCTGGCTGGGCTGCATGCTCATCACCACGACCACGAGCATCATCACCACCATCACTAAACTCTTAGCTGCTCTAGGCAGTTTTTAAAAATCCGTGTTCTAGAGCACACCACGGAGCTTGCGGGTATTTTCAACCAGACTTTGAGCAAATTGATCAAAGCGCTGGGAGAGTTTTTCGTCCAGAAGCTTCCCATCAGGGCTAAAGGCTTTCCAGGCTTGTCCAACAGCAATCTGTTCTGGAATCACCCAGGCGTGTACCCAGCGCATAATCACCCGCAGGTCATTGAGAGCGTTGCTGTTAGCCTGACCGCCCAAGACACTAATCAGACCAGTGACTTTGCTATCGAGCTGTTCAAAGTCCATCAGATCCAAAGCATTTTTCAGGACACCGCTAACGCTGCCGTGATACTCCGGTGTCGACAGAATTAGACCATCCGCCTGCTTAACGGCATGACGCAACCGCTCTACATCAGGGTAGCCTGGGTAGTCGTTTTCCCCGTTGCAAAACGGTAGCTGCATCGTTCGCAAATCCAGAACTTCCATCTCCGCCCCTAGCGCTTCTACCCGCTGGGCAGCTACTGTCAAAGCCAGTTGGCTCTGAGAGTTAGGCCGTAAACTCCCGCCAATTCCAACAATTCTTACCATAAGACTAAGTTTTTTGTCAACCAAAAACGACTAATAAGCTTGAATAACAATTGGGTTTATTGATAAACGTACTCAGTACGACTATGATTAGTCTAACGAGAAAAACAATATTTTGTCAAATTCAAGTCCACATCATCCGAGGGAATCCTCTGCCGCCAGACTGAGGATAATACCGGGGAGAGGTGTTGGGGAGGGTGGCTGTATGAGAGGGAAGTTACACTAGTTTTATAAAGGTTTTTTCAACCTTGACCTTTGGCTCAGGCAGAGCGCTAACACACTCAAAGGTTGGGTCAAGGCACCAGACAGAGGGCAATTGAAGATGAGCGGTTCCGGAACAAAGGCATCAATGAAGCAGCGAGCAGCAAGCGGCAAGGCTTTCACTGGGGCGCTTGCAGCCGGTTGGATGATTTTGCACTCAATGCTTGTGGTTACCCCGGCACTGGCAAAGGGAGAAGGCAACTCCCTGAGCTATGGCGAATTGTTGCAGGAAATTGAAAAGGGCAAAGTCGCAAAAGTTGAGATTGACGAAGCTCAACAGATGGCCAAGGTTCAACTAAAAGGGCACAACCAAAATGAACCGCCGCAAGAGGTGGCGCTGTTGGATCAAAACCCAGAGCTAATTAAGGAACTACGCGACAACAATGTTGAATTCGGGGAGGTACGGTCTTCTGCCGGAAGCCAAGCTGCCTTGGGGCTTTTGGTTAACTTACTGTGGATTTTGCCGTTGATGGCTTTATTCCTATTGTTCCTACGCCGCTCTAGCAATGCTTCTAGCCAAGCGCTGAACTTCGGCAAATCGAAAGCCCGCTTCCAAATGGAAGCCAAAACCGGCGTGACTTTCAACGATGTCGCTGGCATCGACGAAGCAAAAGAAGAACTGCAAGAAGTCGTCACCTTCCTAAAACAACCGGAACGCTTCACCGCCATTGGGGCACGCATCCCCAAAGGAGTACTCCTAGTAGGCTCACCCGGCACAGGAAAAACTCTGCTAGCCAAAGCGATCGCTGGAGAAGCCGCAGTTCCCTTCTTTAGTATTTCCGGCTCCGAATTCGTGGAAATGTTCGTCGGCGTCGGCGCTTCCCGTGTGCGAGACTTATTCAAAAAAGCCAAAGACAACGCCCCCTGCCTGATCTTCATCGATGAAATCGACGCCGTGGGTAGACAGCGGGGAGCTGGCATCGGCGGCGGCAACGACGAAAGAGAACAGACACTCAACCAGTTGTTGACCGAAATGGACGGCTTTGAAGGCAACACCGGCATCATCATCATCGCCGCCACCAACCGTCCCGACGTTCTCGACTCCGCCCTCCTCCGTCCCGGACGGTTTGACCGGCAAGTGATCGTTGATTCCCCCGACCTCAAAGGCCGCCTGGAAATCTTAAAAGTCCACTCCCGCAACAAGAAACTTGACCCAACAGTTTCACTCGAAGCGGTGGCGCGACGAACCCCCGGCTTTACAGGAGCCGACTTAGCCAATCTCTTAAACGAAGCCGCTATCCTCACTGCTAGACGCCGTAAAGACGCCCTCACCCTGCTCGAAATCGACGACGCTGTTGATCGGGTTGTAGCTGGTATGGAAGGCACACCATTAGTAGACAGCAAGAGCAAGCGGCTAATTGCCTACCACGAAGTCGGACACGCCTTACTCGCGACCCTGCTTAAAGACCATGACCCCGTGCAGAAAGTTACCCTCGTGCCACGAGGACAAGCGCGGGGATTGACCTGGTTTACCCCCAACGAAGACCAAGGATTAGTCTCCCGCTCTCAGCTCCTGGCCCGGATTACAGCGACATTAGGGGGTCGAGCAGCAGAGGACATCGTCTTCGGTAAAGGGGAAGTGACCACGGGTGCAAGCCAAGATCTGCAACAGGTGACTGGTCTTGCCCGACAGATGGTAACTAAGTTTGGGATGTCGGAACTGGGGCTGCTGTCGTTGGAAAACCAGACAAGTGAAGTGTTTTTGGGCCGCGATTGGATGACGAGAGCAGAGTATTCCGAAGAAATTTCTGCCCGGATTGATACCCAGGTACGGGAGATTATTAAAGATTGTTTCCAGCAGGCGTTGCGGCTCCTTCAGGAAAATCGTGTTGTTATGGATCGTCTAGTAGATCTGTTGTCAGAGCAAGAGACGATTGAGGGGGATCAATTCCGGCAAATTGTAGCTGAATTTACTCAGATGCCTGAGCAACAGCTGGCTGTTTCCCGATGAACAAGAAGGGAAGCAGGGGGGCTCCAGGAGCAGGGGAGCCTCTGCCCCTGGAGCCCCTGGAGCCCCTGGAGCCCCTGGAGCCCCTGGAGCCCCTGGAGCCCCTCTAGTCTCCAGAATCGCGAATTTTTTGCGAATCGTGAATTGTGACTGCTGCGTGCTTGGCGCCGGTTGATTGCTGGGCGTACATTGCCCGCAGAACTAAAGCAGGATCGAGATAGTTACTGGCATATTTCAGCCCCCAGTGGAGGTGAGGGCCGGTGGTGCGTCCGGTCATTCCCACCCGACCAATCCGAGCACCAGCTGGTAGTTGTTGGCCTTCCCATATTTGGATGCCGCCTTCGCGATCAATCAGATAACGACCGCCGCCAGCGGTTTCGACGTGTCCTTTCATGTGGCAATAGGTGTGTTGCCACTCCCCAGATTGAATCACGATATACGTGCCGCAAGCAGTACCATCGGAGACTTTCACTACCGTACCTACCCACCAATTGCGAATGTAGCTACCTTGTGGGGCGGCGAGGTCTAAGCCTGGGTGAAATTCCCAGGCGGAACCGCCAGTGGCAGAGCGGCGGTAGCCAAAGGGAGAGGTGTAGGCTTGAAAATGTTCAACAGGGAACGAGGCTTGGAGCCAGAGGGCGTTACTGGTCGCCACCGCTTTCGCCTCAACCGCCAGAGCCTTTACGGTTTGTTGCTGCCATACCAAGGTTGGCACACTCGCAAGACTCAGTCCCACTAGAAGTAGGGTTTGTCTAGAACGGGTAAAGCTTTTTTGCGGCTTACTCTTGAGTGTAGACGTGTGCTTCATACTTTTACTCCTCAACCAAATATGGACACCAATCTTTCTTTCACGACTCTGGCAACTTAAGAGGGGCAGGCACTCTTATCAGCCCCTCTTGTAATGATGGCATCGTGCGATCAATTAGTTACTCAAAATATCTTACTTGAGACTATTGACATTTAAACCGAAAAGTTTAATTGGGAGCGGGTGATAATGTAATACTTTATGGTTCAAAGTTATTAAGCGCAGCGCGTTAGACTTTTTAAATATCTGTAACGAGTCCCTAACAAAAGCGGGTGTAGGGAGTGGGGTGTGGGGTGTAGGGTAAGATATCTCTACACCGCGCACCAAGGGCTTTGACCCATGTTGAATGAAATTTTTCCGTTTAGGTTTGATCTAGATACTACTGCGATCGCTGGAGCGAGTTTGTGGTCTTTGGCCCTGTATTTAGGTTTGTCACCCCTCAGCGAATGGGTAATGCAGCAACTCAATCGCTGGTTTAACTTTGCCGAGCGATCGCTTTATACCAGCCAGCAGTCGTTTGAAAAAACTCGCAAGGGCAGAGAAGCCCAAAACGCTTTTTACGCTTCGGTTTTCAGCATTGTGCCGTTTTTATTTATGGGCGGCTTGTGCAACTACGGTGTCCAAATCAGCTTAGGAGAAAGCTGGGCAATCAGCATGGGATTGCTAGCGTGTATGGGTTGTGGGGTCTATGAACTAGGGCGTCGGGATGGTCAGTCGTCAGAGTAGCAACAACTACAGCTAATCATAATTTCTTCGCGCACTAAAGTCGCTAGTTTTTGGGCAGCTCCGGGTTGACCGCGGATGCTGCGTAGGCGATCGCGCATATGTTGTAGCTTTTCAGGGTGATTCAAAAAGTCCAGAACCATTTCTGCCACACATTGCGGCTGTAGTTTGCCTACCAGTTCCGGCACCACGGCTGACTGCGCCCAGATATTCGGCCATGCCAACAAACCTAAACGTCGCAACGCCAGCCAATTAATCATTTTTGCCAAGGGCGTCCCTAATCCTGGCAAATTCGCCAACAGACCCGGCAGACCATCCCAAGTTCTCATAGCGTCGAGTTGTTGAGTCGGTAGTAAGACAATCATCGGCACGGCTAAGGCACCCAGTTCAGCAGTGTTGGCTCCGACAGTAGTCAGGCAGAGACTACACTGGGACATTAGATCATATGCAGGGAATCGGGTCCACAGTTCCACACACAACCCAGCAGATGTTTTGAGAAACGGACGCTCTGGTTGGGAAGGAATGACCAGTTCAGCATCCGTGCCTCCCACCAGTTGAATCACCGGATTTTGCTGGGGGTCAGCAAAGCGTGCCAAGGTTGCTAGATCTAAAGTAGGCGCGACAAAAATCACGAAGCGAGTTTGGGGACGCGCTGCATGGATGTGTTGTGCGATCGCTAAAAGCAACGGCACTCCCTGGGCTAGTTTTCCTGATTTTGACCCTGGCAACAATCCAATTAGTTCAATATCCCTCTCCCCCTCTCCGCCTC
>CAXUIG010000079.1:0-24406 GCA_964250845.1 uncultured bacterium
TACCTCCCCTATCCCCCTATCCCTAACGTGGGGAATCGGTTATCACGGTCTAGCGCTGTGGTGGATAACTGGGATTCACCCTATGACTTGGATGGGGGTACCAATGCTAGCTAGCCTGGCGATCGCGCTGTTCTGTTGGACATTCATCACTCTTTGGGGAGCGGCAATAGTTGCAATCTGGGCTCTTGGTATGGCGTTTATTGGTCGTGGCGTCAGTGTCTTCGCCCGCGTCCTAATTGGAACAGCTCTTTGGTGTGGTTTGGAGAGCCTTTGGAGTGCGGGACCGCTGTACTGGACTTCTCTTTCTTACACTCAGAGTCCCCATAACCTAGCGATTTTACACCTCGGTCAACTCTCCGGTCCCTTAGCTGTCACAGCAGCAATAGTTGCAGTGAATGGTTTAATTGCAGAAGCTTGGATAAACCGCCAAGCAGTTAAAAATCGCTATTTAGGCATCGCGGCTGGAATATTAATTGGTGTGCACCTGATCGGGTTCGGGTTGTATAGCCGTCCCCTGATTCAGTTGCCAGAGGCGGCTTTGAAGGTGGGGATCATTCAAGGCAATGTCCCAAACGAAATCAAGCTGTACCCAGAAGGTTTCCGTCGCGCTATTGAGGGCTATACCACCGGCTATCAGACCTTAGCTTCGCAGGGAGTCGATGCTGTGTTAACACCGGAAGCGGCTTTGCCATTTCTGTGGAGTAACGTCATGCATAGCTCTTTCTACTCAGCTATTCTGGAAAAACATGTGGTTGCTTGGGTGGGGGCGTTTGGAGAGCAAGGACGAGGCAGAATAACGAACAGCCTGTTTACAGTCACGGGCGACGGTCAGATTTTCAGCCGCTACAACAAAGTAAAGCTAGTGCCAATCGGGGAGTATGTTCCGTTTGAGCAATTTTTAGGCGGCATCTTTAAACGGCTGTCGCCTTTGGACGAACACCAAGTTGCGGGTTCTCCAAATCAGCTGTTTGACACGCCTTTTGGTCGTGCCATTGTTGTGATCTGCTACGGCTCTGCTTTTCCTGAGCAGTTCCGATATCAGGCAGCTGCTGGTGGACAGTTTATCCTCAGCCCTTCGAATGATGCTCATTACAGTCCTTCTATGCCATCCCAGCACCATGCCCAAGATCTGATGCGGGCGATTGAAACGGACCGCTGGGGGGTTCGAGCAACAAACACTGGCTATTCAGCTATTGTTGATCCCCACGGCAGAACTGTGTGGCTGTCTAGGCTTAAAACCTACGAACTCCATGCCGCAACCATATATCGTCGGCAAACGCAGACTTTATATGTGCGCTGGGGGGATTGGTTGACACCGCTGTTGTTAGTGTTGGGTGCTTTAGCGTGGAAGATTTAGCCAAACAGGCTCAGATTTAGAGACTGCGTCAGTTGCTCCAAGAGAAATAAACCGGCCTTTGAGTTACCCGCGTCGTCTAAAATCGGACTGTAACAGGCGATCGCTCCCTGAAGAGGCACCACAGACAACAAGGCACCACTTACCCCTGACTTGGTAGGGAGTCCCACCTGCACTGCAAAGCGTGCAGATGCTTGATACAGTCCGCAGGTGGTCATTAGGGCATTAACTGTGCGGCGGTGTTCTGGCAAGATTCCTCGTTTGCACTGCACCAGCAGCATCCCTAGACTGGCTAAATCGGCAACGGTTCCAGACAGGCAGCAGACTTGATTGTAAGTGTCGAGAGCGGTTTCCTCCCCCTCCAGATAACCAAACTTCGCTAGCTCTCGAGCAATAGCTCGATTGCTTTTACCCCCTGCTGCTCGCACTGAAGTCAGCATTGGCTCATCCAAAAATAGATGGCAGTCCGCGTGTTGATTAAGCCACTGGCGCAAACTATCGCAGCGCGAGCGAGCATCTTGACCGGGTAGCAGGGACGCTAGAGCGATCGCACCACTATTGATCATCGGGTTGCGGGGCCAACCCTGATCAGCTTGTAGTTGTTTGAGTGAATTGAAAGCCTCGTCCGAAGGCTCCATGCCGACGCGCTCAAACACTGCTTTTATCCCCAACTGCTCTAGCAAAAATAGCAACACAAACGGCTTGACCACGCTCATCAGGGGAAACACCGCAGTACGGTCGCCGGAGCTGTAAATCGAACCATTTATACTGTTTATTTGCACGGCAAATCTGGAGGGATTAGCGTGGGCAAGTAGGGGGATGTAATCTGGTAATTGACCAACCTGAGTATGAGTTTCTGCCTGAGTTGCCCAGGCATCAAGTTGAGCCTGAGTCAGGGCAGCCAGTCCTACTGAAGGAGATGTCAAGTTATTTCAATCCCTGAATTTCAATCCCTAATAGGGATTTATACTACCGTACCGCTTACATTTTACACCAATTTACGGATAAATCTAATGACTCAAGGTATATCTACACGGACTCTAGCAGTTGACATCGGTGGCAGTGGCATTAAGGTAATAGTTCTGGATCGAGACGGAAATCCCCAGAGCGAACGCACCCGCGTGGAAACACCGCGACCTGCCACGATCAGTGCCGTGATAGGTGCTACGCTTGATTTAGCAGCAAGTCTTGGTGACTTTGACCGGGTATCGGTAGGTTTCCCTGGTGTGGTACGCGATGGTGTAACTAAAACGGCGGTAAATCTGACCCCAGAGTGGGTGGGGTTTGATCTAGCGACAGCTCTCTCTAATCACTGGGGCAAACCAGTGCGCGTTGCCAATGATGCAGATATTCAGGGGTTTGGTGCAATATCTGGGCGTGGGGTTGAACTGATGATTACACTGGGCACCGGCTTTGGCTCCGCGCTGTTTTTGGACGGCTTACTGGTGCCTAATCTAGAACTTGGGCACCATAATTTTCGCCACAGCAAAACCTATGAGGAACAACTGGGGCGGGCAGCATTGGACAAAGTTGGCAAAGACAAATGGAACGAGCGTTTGGAAAAAGCGATCGCCTCCCTGCAAAGTCTGTTCAACTATGACTACCTTTATATCGGCGGCGGCAACGCCAAAAAGGTAGACCTTAACCTGCCCTCGAACGTTAAAGTCGTATCTAATGAGACTGGCTTGTTAGGGGGTATTGCTTTGTGGCGGTATTAATGTAAGTTAGCTTTAATTTTATTTCTATTATGCGGCATTAAAAGCCATCTGCCAAAAATCCTTCTCCAATTCTGCGACATTCAAAAATGCTGCTTCTGCTTGACGTTGAAACGTTTCTGATGTATTATTAACTACCTCATCAGCTTGTTTTTCCAAGAGTTTTACATATTCCGTAAAACCTGAATTTCCCCATCGGTCTGCAAACTCAGTGTATGGTTCGGGCATCACACCCGGCAATTGCCAACCTTGATTGTAAGCAAGTTCAATTGCCCAAAATGCAGTTGCTTGAACTGGATATGGCATTGCAGCAAGGCTGTGCATATAGTCACAGTATTTTGTGCAGGTTGGTTGTTTTTTGCTATCTAGATCAAGCTGCCGCTCAGCCGCTTTTTGCTTGAACCAATTGAGTTCATCTTTGAGTGTACTCAATCCGCTCAGTATTACATCAAAATGATCTGGGGGTGCGATCGCCAATACTTGTGCCACCATCCGGGTGAAATCCACAACGAAAAGATAATCTTGCACCAGCCATGTATTAAATTGCTTGGGTTGAATTGTTCCTAATTTGCACTGCTCAAGGAAGGGATGCACGGTAGCTTCGTGCCAGGCTTGAGTATGGTTTTGCAGGAATTGTTTACATGTTTTGGTCATTATTTTATTACTAGGAACTACTGGGTCAAGACTCAATTTCAGCCAATTCTAGCCAGCGCTCAGTTGCAGCATCGATCGCGTGCTTCAACTTCTCCACCTGCTCATAAATTTCCCGAACCTGAGTAACGGCTCCAGGCGTTGCAGAGTAAAGCGCTTTTTCTGCCTCAGCAATTTCAGCTTCCATCTGGGCAATCTTGCCTTCTAGCATCTCGAACTCGCGCTTTTCCTTAGATGAGAGCTTGCGCTGCTGATCATTGCCCCATGACTGCTTCTGTGACTTCTCAACTTTGGGCTGAGTCTCCCGCTGTTTATCCTTAGAATTAGCAGCCTGGTTGGTTGCTTCTTCTGCTTTCTTGTAGTCTAAGTAGACTGAGTAGTTGCCAGGATACTGACGTAAGTTGCCCCCCGGCTCAAAGGCAAAAATTTTGTCTACAGTGCGGTCAAGGAAGTAGCGATCGTGGGAGACTGCAATCACGCCGCCGCTGAAATCTTCTAGATATTCTTCTAGCACAGCTAGCGTCTGCACATCCAGGTCATTAGTGGGTTCATCGAGAATCATCACATTGGGGGCGCTCATCAGCACGCGCAACAAAAACAGGCGACGTTTTTCACCCCCGGAGAGCATATTGATCGGTGAATACTGCTGGTTCCCAGGGAACAAGAATCGCTCCAACATTTGGGAGGCGGTAATCTTCGTTCCATCCGCAACTTGGATAAATTCCCCTTCTTCTTTGATGTAGTCAATCACGCGCTGGTTTTCGTTCACGGCGGCGAGTAATGCCTCTGAGTGCTGGTCAAAATAGCCGATGTGAACTGTCGAACCAATCTCGACGCTACCAGAATCAGGCTGGATGCGCCCCGTAATCATATTTATCAGGGTAGATTTACCAGCGCCGTTATTGCCAATGATGCCGATTCGGTCTTCGGGACTAAATTCGTAAGAGAAATTGTTGATTAAGATGCGTACGCCCTCGGGAGAGCCATCGCTATAAGATTTAGAAATATTCTTGAGTTCAATGACTTTTTTGCCGATGCGACGGCTGGGGGTAGAGATATCAACCTTGCCTTGAGCTTGTTTAAACTCAGTTGCCTGCATATCGTGGACGCGATCAATACGGGCTTTCTGTTTCGTGCTGCGGGCTTTGGGACCTCGC
Source organism: uncultured bacterium (assembly GCA_964250845.1). Classification (GTDB taxonomy): domain Bacteria; phylum Cyanobacteriota; class Cyanobacteriia; order Cyanobacteriales; family Chroococcidiopsidaceae; genus CAXUIG01. The sequence continues at coordinate 4,878 of CAXUIG010000079.1, forward strand.
TTGAGCCATTCCAATTCGCGGCGCAACACGCCTAGATGTTTGCGCTGACTGCTAGCTGCAGACTCTTCAGCTAGGGCTTTTTTCTCTAGATAGTAGGAATAGTTACCGGCGTAGGTATAGAGGTCGCCCCGGTCAATTTCAAGAATGCGGTTAGTGACGCGATCGAGAAAGTAGCGATCGTGGGTAATTAGCATCAGAGCACCCCGATAGCGGTTCAGGTAACTCTGTAACCACTCTACTGACAGGGCATCCAGATGGTTTGTCGGCTCATCCATCAGCAACACATCCGGCTCTGAGAGTAGAGCTGTCGCCAGAGCGATGCGCTTGCGGTAGCCACCAGACAAACTGCCAATTCTGGCGCGCAGGTCTGAGATTCCGAGCTTAGTCAAGATTATTTTAGCATTCGTCTCCAGTTCCCAAGCTCCACTGGCATCCATACGCTGCATGACCGCAGATAGACGGGACATCAGCTGACTTGAATTATCCTCCTGCGCGTGACCCAGTTTGTCAGAAAGTTCCTCATACTCACGCACTAGAGCCATCTGCTCACCGCTGTCTGCAAATACCTGCTCCAAAACTGTGCGGTTCTCATCCAAATCAGGCTGCTGGGGTAAGTAGACAATCGTGGCGCCGGAGTTTACCAACAGTTGACCACCGTCAATCGATTCTAGACCCGCAATCATCTTCAGCAGCGTCGATTTGCCAGAACCGTTGGTGCCGATGACTCCAACTTTATCTGTGGCATCCAGACTGAAGCTGGCGTCTTTGAGAATTTCCTTAATGCCAAAGTCTTTTTTAACTGATTGCAGCGTGAATATACTCATAGTTAATGCCTCAGCAGCGCCATGATAATCTCGAACACGATCAAGAAAATGATCGTCCACTCTAGCGCCGTAGCCCGCTCGGCATCAGCCTCGTCGTGGAGCATGCTGTAGGTCTCGCGCAGCAGCGCCAGCTTGTGCTCGACCCCCGCACGCCACACATCGACTCGCAATACGTTCAGCATCGCACTATAGAGCCGGTTCCAGTAGACATCGTCGGTAACCTTCAGGGCGTTATCGACCCGCTCGGTTACCTCAGTAAGCTCTGCAATCAGACGCTGGACGTCGTGGAGCAGTCGGCTGTAACGGCCTACCAGCGGCAGTGCCAAGCGGCGCTGTACTCTGGGGAGCTGCCGATACATTCGCGGCAACTCGGCGTCGAGGTCGGCATCGTAGGAGCGCATGAGCAGGAGTGCGACGTTGGCGAACTCGATTAGATCGGCGGCAGTCGCAGCTGCCAGCGGCTCAGGCTCAAGCAGCAATGCCCCGTTCCAGCTCAACAGCGCCAGATCATCAGGATAGTAGCTCATCTTGGTGATCAGTCCGGTGGCACTGGGGCTGAGCGGTCGCTGTTCTCCCAACAATGCCGCCCAGACCATTGGATGCTCGCCCAAGGCGGCAACGTTTACTTCGCCGACCATACGTTCGACGACGAGGATACTGTAGTCTTCTACAATCGAGGCCCGGTGTGGTCGTGTAAGCGCCGGTAGCAGCACCCTTTCAAGTTCCTCCAGCGCGGTAAGGAAGTGGCCCTGCGCGGCCTCCGGCGGTTCCTGTGCGGCCCACAGCAAGTCGGCGATCGTTGTCCAGCCAGTTGGTTGTGGCAGCGACAGCTCCATGGCGAACGCCAGCGCTCCCAAGTCGTAAATGGTGGTGCGTAGAGTGCCAGCAAGCGATATCCCGCCCAAGACAAACTCTACCGCTCCTAGTTCGACCCGCAGCGGTGGTTGGGCGATCTGGATGCTTTCTGATTGCCGCACGCGCACTGGTGTATGCCGGTGGGCTGTCGGCTGCGCCAAACAGGTCTGCGCCAAGTCCAGATTGATCTCATCGCCTATATCGTAAAGCTGGTAGATCGTCAGCGTACCTGCCTGGATATCGGGCAACCGGGCAGTGGCCAAGCCGTTGATATCTGCAAACGCGACTATGGGAGTCATATCTGGGTGTGCTGTCATTCCAAAAACCAGTCCGAAATTTTACTACTCCCCCTTTCTCGGGGAAATTAATTGTTGTATTTAACTTACCAGCTTTTCCCAGCTCAGCCCCCCGAGCTCCATTATTCAGGATACGCTACTGCAAAGCCTTGGTCTTCTTCTGGCTCCATCTGCTTGAGATGGATGTGCTTCCGTCCTAAACTAATTTCAAACTCGTCTCCTGGGTTGAGTCCCAGCTGTTTTGTATAAGCTGAACCAATCATTAAATTACCGTTCGATTGCACCGTAATTCGATAGCTGGCACTGCGTCCCCCATGCCTGTCGGCATTTGTTTTTTTGTCTAACTCAATACCCTCAGCATCAATCAGCGCATTCAAAAACTTCATCATATTGACGCGCTCGATACCGTTTTGGGTTATGCTGTAGTAGCCGCAGGCTCTAGCCTTTTCTTCCTTGCTGAGGGTTTCTAGCTCTTTGACCTTATGGATGAGTTCTTCACCTGCTAACGGCTCCATCTTTTTCTTTTTATTCATCAATTTAGGTCTAAAACGAATGAAATGAGTATTTGGCTGTTTTCTATTGTAGCGTTGGGGGGAGATGCAAGGGAGACAGCTAGATAATTGTAACCACTATTGCTTGATTTTTAGTCATGTACTGTAGAAATTATTATTCAGCTTTGGGGGCATTAAGTTGGCAATATAGATAGATTATTTGGTAAGCTAAAGATTGACTGTCATACAAATGCGAAAGGCTTTGGCTAAAGCATTCAGATTTGGTCAGGCGTCAAAAAAGGGAGCACGCACTCATGCCTTGCGCCCCCGATCACTGCATCCCCTCCAACGCCTGATTAACTATGGACAAAACTATCGAAACCAAATCTGGCTGGCGACTGGCTGCTCAATTTTAAACAAAATCTTCGACCTGGCACCGCCTGCCCTGATTGGCATCGCAGTTGATGTCGTGGTGAAGCAACAAAACTCGCTGATTGCTGGTTGGGGCGTGAAAGATGTCTTTGGGCAATTCTTGATGATTTCGCTCCTCACTGCGATCATTTGGATACTGGAATCGGTTTTTGAGTACGCCTACGCTCGACTTTGGCGCAATCTGGCTCAGACGATTCAGCATGACTTGCGCCTGGATGCCTATGGGCATTTGCAAGAATTGGAGCCTGCCTATTTTGAGGAGCGCAGTACCGGGGGTTTGCTGTCTATTCTGAGTGATGATATTAACCAACTCGAGCGCTTCCTGGATGTCGGAGCTAACGACCTGATCCAAGTTTCCACAACGGTTGTAGTTATTGGGGGCGCCTTCTTTATCCTGGCTCCGAGTGTGGCTTGGATGGCGATGTTGCCGATGCCGTTTATCCTCTGGGGTTCAGTAGTTTTTCAGCGTCTCCTTGCCCCCCGCTATGCCGATGTACGCGAAAAGGTAGGTTTCCTCAATGGGCGGCTGGCGAATAATCTCACGGGCATCACGACGATTAAAAGCTTTACCGCCGAAGACTATGAATTAAAGCGTCTTGAGGTGGAAAGTGAGGCTTATCGGCAAAGTAACTACCGCGCCATCTCCCTCAGTGCTGCTTTTATACCCTTAATTCGGATGTTCATTTTGGCGGGTTTTACAGCATTGCTGTTGTATGGCGGTATGGAAGCCGTTGCGGGTAAGATGTCTGTAGGTACTTACAGTGTATTAATATTTTTGATCCAGCGGTTGCTGTGGCCTTTAACAAGATTGGGAGAAACTTTCGACCAATATCAACGAGCGATGGCATCCACCACTCGAGTCATGAATCTGTTGGATACTCCCATTGCTATTCATACAGGAGATATCCCGTTGCCCACGGCTTCCGTGCGGGGCGAGTTGGAATTGCGGAATGTCACCTTTGCCTACAATGGGCGAAACCCAGTGATGCAGAATCTTTCTCTACAGCTCCCCGCCGGTAAAACAATCGCGATCGTTGGTTCCACTGGCTCAGGTAAGAGTACATTGGTGAAACTGTTATTGCGGCTGTATGAGGTACAAGCGGGAACGATCACTCTCGATGGGATTGAATTACGTCAGCTGAACTTGAGGGATTTGCGCTCTTGCATTGGCTTAGTCAGCCAGGATGTGTTTTTATTTCATGGCACTGTGGCGGAGAATATTGCCTATGGCAGTTTTGACGCAACACCTAAAGAAATAATCGCAGCAGCCAAAATCGCTGAAGCTCACGACTTTATCATCCAACTCCCACAAGGCTATGAGACAATTGTAGGTGAGCGCGGTCAGAAATTATCGGGTGGGCAACGGCAACGACTGGCGATCGCGCGTGCAGTCTTAAAGAACCCACCAATTCTCATCCTCGATGAAGCTACCTCGGCAGTGGACAATGAAACAGAAGCCGCCATCGGGCGATCGCTCGCAAGAATTACGATTGATCGAACTACGATTGCGATCGCCCATCGCCTCTCCACTGTCCGCAATGCCGATTGCATTTATGTAATGGAGCATGGTCGATTGGTAGAGTGGGGAAGGCATGAACAACTGCTCGAGCAACGGGGAATTTATGCTAGCCTTTGGCAAGTGCAGTCGGGTATGAGATGATGTGCTTAAAAACTATAAGAGCACGCTATAGCTAATAGATGTACAGCTAATTTGGTAGAATTGTTGAGTAAAAAACTACTCAAGCAAGATCAGTGTATGAAAATTAGCGCTCGTAACACTATCAAGGGCACTGTGACAAAAGTTGTGCCTGGAGCAGTTAACACTGAAGTTACTATAGAAGTTGGCTCCGGTGCCCACTTGGTTGCGATCATCACAAAATCCTCAGCAGAGGGATTTGAGCTGGCGGAGGGTAAGGAGGTTTACGCAGTGATTAAAGCAACGGATGTAATGGTTGCCGTCGAGTGACACCCTCTGCAGCCCTAGCTACCTAACGGTTGCTTGAGGGCGGTGACATTAGGCTGTCCCTCAGGAATATTGCCCTACGAGGAGGGGGCAGAGTTTAAAGGTTCTAAGCTGAGGTTGCCCCAAAGTGTTTGAGGCTTTGTAGCCCTGTTGTCGGTTTTTGGGCAGAGGAGCAGCCATCAGTAAAACCTTTTCCAGCAGCCCAGGAGCAATGCGGTTGCACCACACCGCTAAATGACTTTGCCATCCCACCAAGATTTCAGGTGATTCCTTGTACAGTCCGGCGACAAGTGCCTTCGCCACTTGCTCGGGAGTCATGGGCACTACCCAGCGAAACCGCTGTAATTCTCGCACCATGTTAGTATCGGTTAGGGATGGCAGCAAAGCCGTCACCCGGATATTATGTTCTGCTAGTTCGCCGCGCAAAGCTTGGGTGAACCCCAAAATCGCAAACTTGGTGGCGGAATAGGTAGCCATAGTCGGAGCTGCCACCTTGCCCATCAAGCTAGAAACGTTAACAATTCTCCCTTGCCTTCGTGCTGCCATGCAGCGGGCAACTAGAAGGGTGATTGTGTACATTCCGACTAAATTAAGCGCGATTTCTTCCTGCACCTGCGGCAGTTGGGACTGCAAAAACGGAGCTTGGTGCGCCACTCCAGCACAGTTGACCAGCAGATGAATTGGGCCATGTTCTCGCCAAGCTTGCGCCAGCGCCATATTCACCTCTACAGTAAGCGTTAGATCCAAAGCCAGGGTCACCACTTCCACGCCAAGCGCCGAGATTAAAGTTGCCACTTCAGCTAATTTATGCTGATCCCGTGCCAGCAGCAACAAGCGTTTTACTCCTTGTTGGGCTAATTCCAGAGCGATCGCTCGTCCAATACCACGGCTGGCTCCAGTAACTAGAGCTGTCTTTCCTTGAATTTTCATAACTTAAAACCTCTATGGTTGAGGTCTCACTGCGGTGCTACCCAGTCTAGAGCAATCGGATGCATACCAGACTGTTGCGTCCTCAGCACACAGTGAGACGAAAAGTGACTCGTGATTGGGGTAACTGCCTGAACGCGGGCTTTATAATTTCTTTATATCATCTGTTACAAAACAAAGCAGTGCATCCGACCGGATCAGAATAATTAGAATAATTAAGGTTGTACTCAAAGCTTTTAACCCCAAGCTGATAGGTATTCTAAAAATTATTAGGGTAGGGGTACGAGTATTTTTAGGTTGAGGTACGAGTAGTTACGAGGTCAGGGTCTAGTATATGTCTACTCAATCGCCAACCCCATCTAGCTTCATGTTTGAATGCTGTTTTGCTATCCTATGTTTCGAGGATAAGCTTGTACTCAAAGCAACCCCACACCCCGTTATCGGTCAATTGGTCACCCGGTGATAGAATTTCGCTCGTTACCAATTTTTTTGGTAAATAACTCATTGACAAGGTAAAATCATAGCAACCAAGTGTGAGAGCTAGAAACATTGCAAAGAGAGTTGCGCTTTTTGTGTGGCTTCTAGGATTCTCTCCTTGGCTTGTTCCTGATGTCGAACTGAGGTTGTCAGCTCAGCGAATTGAGTAGTTCTATCTACAGATTTTTTTTTACTACCATGAGAGGAAGTTTTTCGACTAAGGTTGATTTTTCCAAGCTGGCTGCTGGTGTTGCCCTTGCATCATCATTAACCGCCGCGCCTGCACAGGCATTCAGCTTATATATCGACCCCGAGTTTGGCAGTACGGAGAACACTGGTTCCACAGCTATTTTGAACTTCAATTTTGTTCAGCAGGATGCGGATGTTTTGCTCGAGCTTGGTATTACCAACACGACTAACGGCAGTGTTGGGCTTGGGGCGACTCAGTCTGGTCTGGTTGGTGTTGGATTCGATCTACCAACTTTGATCAATTCATACACCTACAATTCACTTTACAGTAACTTTACAAGGAGTTACGGTGACTCCAGTTTAACTACTCAGACTTTAATAAATACGGCTACTGTAGAACCCTATGGTACGTTTGATGTCGGCATTCGCACCCAAGGAGGTGGCGCTGGCACTGGCACTGGCGGTCGCACCTTTGCCGGTGGCACAAATCCCGAATCGGGTCTTACCCCGAGCAAATCAGCTAGTGTCAGCTTTTTACTAAGTGGCAATAACCTCAATGCTGCCAGTGTTGAAAGCGCATTCCTGAATGGATTTAAAGATAAAAATTTAAAGGCAGTTGGTCGCTTCGCGCAGATAAACGCTGACAGTGTGGGTGACACAGTGTTGGGAGGGATTCCAGATGGCAAACCTCAAGCAGTACCAGAACCAGCTAGTTGGGTAAGTCTCAGTTTCTTTGCCGGAGCAATGGCGATGTTGCGCCGTCAGAAGGGTAGCTTGTCTAGGTAAAGCACACTACTATAAATCAGTCTTTAGGGAGCAGATATGCGTTGGCGTCACAGAGCCTTGGGGTTCGCACTGATTCTCACAGCTAGTTTAGTTGCTACCATTTTATCAAACATCTTGCTGCCTAGTAAAACTCTGGCAACTGCAGCCTTTCTTGTGCCTGCCCCAACCCAGACCGTAGGCCACTACGACTACTTTGGCAAATTGCTCACCCCTCAACAGGCAGCTCAACTAGTGCGCAGGCGGGGACTCGATGTCAGCGATCCGGTTTCTTATCAGCGTATTGGCGCTGTAGAGATCAACTTAGATTTGCTCGAAAAAGGTGAAAATATATTTTTCAGCCGCAAGATTGGAGACACATTTGGCTTTCAAGGCGTGTTTGGTTTTGGGGCAGGTCTTGCTACCCTCAAAGATGAGGTGGAAACAGCGATCGCTGCATTAGATGGTGAACCGACCACTAACTTATCCATCACTCTCCAGAAAGACATAAACTTAGGCAGTCGAACTTTTCCAAAAGGACTTGGCTTCAATACTGGTTTTGATGTGGAGAGGGGTGGCAGTTTTCCGGGCTTGAAGCCCAATGGCGACATCAATGTAGACAGGAGTGGCACTTTTCCATTAGGCTTGAATCGCAATGGCGACATCACTTGTGCCTTATGTCATGTCACCTTAAATAAGACTGGCTCACTCCTCAAGGGAGTACCAAACACCGATCTGGCAATTCCCTTTTTCATCGCTCTGGCACCAAATTCAGCGGCAGGTTTTGCTCGCTTGGACTTCAACCCCCTTGATCCCAAATATCAAGGCAATGGCAAGCAAATAATAGATAGTGCTGGCCAATTGGTCACCCTGCCCGATCCTCAGAAGTTTGAGGCAGCCTTCGACGATGCTGTACTTGATGTGGCCTTAGGCCACTTCGAGAGTTCACCTGATGGCATCAACAATACTACTAAAATCCCAAACCTCTTCACTTTTAAGAGCGGCCCTTACACATCTGGTGGTGAGTTTGCAGTAGGTCCCTTTGCTGGACTGAGTGCTCAGGCTGCTTCAGTTTTCTCTTCTGAGGTCAACCTGCTGGCAGCTGCTCAACTGAGTGCCCAGATCGGCGGCATAGACCCGGAAGTTTATTTGGGTACTATTCTCCAAAATGCTGCCGAGACGCGGATTCGCTTACCAGAGGGGCAAACTGTTAAACCTTCAGAGTGGCTGCGCCAACTTGCCCCAGATCCCATGCAGGCTGAACTTGAAGACCAGAATCCAGCCCCTGACACGGGTGTTTATCCGCATCTTCAACCAACCCTGTTCACTTACAACGGCCTTGTCTTCGGCCCGAATATCCTAAAAACTCCCGACGCCCCTGCCCACAAGCCTTTCTTATTTGCAGAGAATGCTTTGGCTGTGTTTCAAAATAGCCTGGTGCCGCCTGCAAATAAAAGCCCTGAGAATCAGCAGGCTCTGTTGAGCGGTTCTGTTGAGCGTGGTGCCAAAGTCTTTGATAGAGCCAACTGTGCGAGTTGCCACATCCCACCTTTCTTCACTGATAACAAGATTCACCCGACAAGTGTAGTGAAAAGCAACCCAGCCCGCGCCCAGTCTCGCCTAGCACTGAACGAGTTGCTGGTGCCACCTCAGGTGTACACGTTTAATACTCCCATTCCCGTTCCTGCTAACGCCGAGTCGCTGAAGGTGCCTACAGAGGGCATCTCTCCTACTCCAACAACTCTACCGTTTGGCTTATTGCCCGATGGTGGCTACAAGACTCCTTCTCTACGAGGAGTGTATTTGAGTGCTCCCTATTTGCACGATGGTGGAGTAGCGATGCGGGCAGGAAGCCTTGAAGTTGCCTCTGACGGAAGTTTTACTGTTGTTGACCCGAGTGGTGTCGGATTGACGGGTACCCTTAGCCAAGGCATACCTGCAGACAGTGCCAGCAGCTTGCGTGCCCTGTTTGATCGTAAACTGCGCCAACAAGTTGTTGCAACCAATAAGGCAAACCCAGCCCTAGTACGCAATAACCTCGATGGCAGTGGCCATGACTTCTTTGTGGACAAGACCACTGGTTTTAGCCCGACAAAGCAGACTGACCTGATTAACTTTTTGCTTGCCCTCGACGATGATCCTGGCAGCTTCTAGCTGAGTAGATCATCCTGCTGAAAAATCTGAACACCATCAGCGCGAATGGAGGCTTGTAGCAGTGCTGCCTCATCTGCGGAAAATCCGTTAGTCATCGTGCTGACGGTGTTCACGCTCAACTCATTTGGATTTTAAGCGCGATCGCCCCCACCAATACGACCAAGCCGAGCGTCCGGCGGAAGTAGTTAACGCCCTGAAAAAGTTCTTGCCAGGCCCAGGTGAACAAGGAGCCAAATGCGACTAAATCTAAACCTGTATGGATCGTGCCGCTTGTGAGAATGAATTGGAGTAGAGTTGCTGCCAACCAAACCAGAAGCGGCAAATTGGGCATTTGAGCGAGAACAATCTTGCCCTCACTGTCTCGAAAGGTGCGATCAAACAACGTAGTTTCCATAGCCTCAACTGCCTCTGGGTAACGACTCAACTCTAGCGTTATGAGTCTTGCCTGAAATGCTACTGAGGACAGAAGTTAACTCTCCCCCGCATCGCGGTTCATGGCAATAGCCAGCTTTAGTGTATCTCTAGGAGGATATTGTGAACGTTTCCTTGTGTTTGAATTAGCTCACAGCTACATGTACTTAAGCAGTAGCTGCCATACAAGGAGATAAAAATGTCAGGGAGTACGTCAAACTCAGAAATGCTATACCGAGTTCTCGGCAGTACGGGAGAGAGGGTTTCTGCGATCGGACTGGGTGGTTGGCACCTCAGCTTGAAGCATGTTGATGAGCAACTGGCTATCCGTATTGTTCGCACAGCGATTGAGCATGGCATCACCTTTATGGATAACAGTTGGGATTACAACGGTGGGGTCAGCGAGGTTCGCATGGGGAAAGCGCTCCGCGATGGCTACCGAGATCAAGTGTTCCTGATGACGAAAATCGACGGTCGATCCAAAAAAGCAGCCGCTAGACAGCTAGACGAGTCCCTTCAACGCCTTCAAGTTGATTATGTTGATCTCGTCCAGCACCACGAAATTCTGCGGTACGAAGACCCGCATCGAGTCTTCGATGAAGAAGGGGCGAATGCCGCCTTAATTGAGGCGCGTGAAGCTGGTAAGCTACGATACATTGGTTTTACTGGGCACAAAGACCCCTATATTCATCTGCATATGCTCGAAGTTGCAGCTAATATCGGGTTTAAGTTTGATGCGGTTCAGATGCCGCTCAATGTGATGGATGCCCACTACCGGAGCTTCGCGAAGCTGGTTGTGCCAGAACTAGTCAAACATAACATCGGCGTTCTTGGCATGAAAAGTATGGCAAACGGGATTCTGTTACGGTCAAATACGGTGACGCCAATTGAGTGTATACACTATGCCTTGAATCTGCCGACATCGGTTGTGATTATCGGAATTGACAGCATGGATATTCTTGCTCAAGCGTTTGAAGCCGTGCGGACATTCCAGCCAATGAATGACGAACAGGTGCGTTCGCTGTTAGCAAAAACGGCAGAAGCGGGAGCACGCGGCGAGTTTGAGCCATTCAAGACCTCATCAATTTTTGACGGCACTGCTCAGCATCCAGATTGGCTGGGAGAGGAGCCACAGCGCATTCAGCAATTGATGTCAGCGTAGAAGAAATACTCTTCGGCATTTAGGATTCGATTGGATTTTTCGAGATTACATTTTATTTCCCTGTCTCCCATATTGTCAAACTTTGCTTCATTTCGGCTAATTGTCTATAGACTTTATATGTTTTGGCTGTCAAATCCAAAATTTGCTCATAGTTTGTTGGCAAACCCTCCGCTAAATCGTGAAGATCCATCTTCAGTTGTCCTGCCTTACTGTTGAAGCGTTTAATCTGAGCTTTCAGCTCCTCAATGCTTTGAGTGACAGTAGTTTGTTGTTCTGCTTCAAGCATAAACAGCTCCATTAGTAATTAAAGTTTGCCAAACACAGTAGTAGTTATAGTTTGCCGACTTCGGGATAGCGCCGAGCCAGTTCAATTCCTTTTTGTGCCAGCTTCTCTCCCTCGGCTTCTAGTTGCTCGAGTGAATCAAAGCCAAAGCGTTGAGCATCCCGCAAGGTTTTAGTAACTACCAAAAGGCGACCACAAAAGACAAGCGCCCAGCCAAATCCTTCATGGTTTAGATCGATGACGACGTAGCCGAGTAGACCTGTCTCTTCCTCAATTCGGAAAGCGATCGCTCGGTAAAATGCCAGAATCCGCAAGTGGGTTACTGGATCGACCTCACCCTCAACTGAGATCTTGCGTTTCTTTTCTCGGTTAACAACGAAGGGTTTAAGAACTAATTCATCTGTCCAATTTCGGTAAACTCCATAAGAATCCTGTGACCGAATTTGTTTCACGATCGCCTGTAATAAAGGCGAGGCACTCACGTCTATTGTGGTAGTGTTGGTAACAGTATTTGTTCCGTTCATACGGTTGCTTCCTCTTTTAAAACAACTAACTCTTGAACAATTAGCAGATGTATTTCGTCACATCCTCACCACACTCATCACAGAGGAAGGATAAAGCCCGGAAACGCAAGCCCACAAACTGGTCATAAAGTGGATTGAGTTTACATAGGGCTGGAACATGGAAGGAACGCCCAAATAGAACAAAATTTCGTTCAAAGGGGCAACAGCAAGGGATTAGTTGGCAAAGCAGATGAGCTATTTTGGCGTTTTTAATCTTTATGCCATCTACCCATCGGCGCAAGGGAAACAGAATGTCAAATGATTCATCTCCTCTATTTATTGGAGGATGGTAGTCATGAGTATGGTCGTGAGTGTGGTTGATGGTTGCCATAATGGATAAAGATGTTGCCGATGATTACCTTCTCGATATTTAGGAAATCTTCCAGGTGCTAAACAAATTCTGCAGTCGCTCGCGGGGGAATGACCCAGAATTTATTGAGCTAAGGTTTAATCTCGTTTTTTTTAGCACTTGCCGCACGGTTTCATGGGAGATACTGTCTACATAATCAAGTTGCACCATGCGTTCGGCGAGCAAACGCAATGTCCAACGAGCTTGTCCCTCTGGTGGTTGACTGCAAGCCATGGCAATTAAATATGCTTCTTTTTCACCATCAAGTTTGTGTTTTTTGGTATTGCTCGGAGAGTGTCGGCTGAGGGCGGCTGACAAACTTTGCTCGACGAATAAGCGACGTACCCGCTCAACCGTCGATACACTAATGTCCAAAGCTTTGCTTATGGCTTCATCACTCCAACCACCATGCTCTTGATTGGTATCAGCTTTTAATAGAATTCGGGCATGATTTTTTTTGTAAGCAAGGGCTTTACCTTTCATGGTCAAATGTTCAAGTATTTGCCTTTCTTCAGGAGTGAGGCTGACAATATACTTCTTGTTCATCGGGTAGCTAGTGAGAGTAGTTTGCTTCCATCAAAGTAAAGTTTTTATTTAGATTAGCCGTTGTAGCTAACGAGCAAATTACTTAGATAGCACGGCGTTAAGTAGCTGATGGAAGATTGGGGAGAGCCTGGGGTTTCAACCCCAGGAGGCAGATAAGATAATGGACTATCGCTTACTTGGCAAGAGTGACTGCTTCTGGGGGAAGTTCGGCAGCGGTCTTGCCGACGAGACCCTCGAACTCCTTGTCGTCGCCCAAGATCCCGAACTCGACGAGCAACTCCTCGAGTTCGTCCATCGAGATTGGTGTGGGAATCGTGAGCTTGGTGTTGTCGATGATCTTTTTAGATAATGCCCGGTACTCCTTAGCTTGATTACTATCAGGTGCGTACTCGTTCACCGTCATCCGGCGCAGTTCTGCGTGTTGTACGATGTTGTCACGTGGTACGAAGTGGATCATCTGGGTGTTCAACCGTTCTGCCAGGGTTTCGATCAGCTCGATTTCCCGGTCAACTTTACGGCTGTTACAGATCAGTCCACCCAAACGCACGCCGCCAGAGTGAGCGTACTTGAGAATGCCTCGGGCAATGTTGTTGGCGGCATACATCGCCATCATTTCACCGGAGGTGACAATGTAGATTTCTTGTGCTTTACCTTCACGGATCGGCATCGCGAAACCACCGCAGACCACGTCACCCAATACGTCGTAGCTGACAAAATCCAAGTCTTGGTAGGCACCGTTTTCTTCCAGGAAGTTAATCGCGGTGATGATGCCGCGACCGGCGCAGCCGACACCAGGTTCTGGACCACCTGCCTCGACGCAACGGATGTCGCGGTAGCCTTTGAGCATCACTTCCTCGAGTTCCAAGTCTTCGACTGCGCCGCGTTCGGCGGCGAGGTGGAGCACTGTGGTTTGGGCCTTGCTGTGCAGGATCAAACGTGTAGAGTCAGCTTTGGGGTCGCAACCCACAATCAAGATCCGCTGACCCATTTCAGCCATACCTGCAAGGGTATTTTGGGAAGTGGTAGATTTACCGATACCACCTTTGCCGTAGAATGCAATCTGTCTGATGTTTTCGTCAGTCATGGTGATTGTGTTCCTTTTGTTGATTTCTGGCTGCTCTTCACGTCGATACACTTACTTAAAATCCAGAAAGAGAACTGTGTTCTCATTTGCAGGTTCGTTAAGTGTTTGGCGTTATTTGTTTTATATCAGCCGTCCCAAAACAGAACCCTGCATCTGAGGCGGATAAGATTTATTGGTATTGATTAAGGTTGTACTCAAAGCCCCAAATCCTAATGCGATGGGCATTCAAAATTTCTTTTGGGGTAGGGGAGATAGTATTTTCAGGCTGAGGTAAGAGTATTTATGGAGATGGTGACTAGTATTTTTGTACTCAAGCCAAACCCAGTCGTGAAGTGAGTTTGAAGACACTTTTGCGCATTTGGTTTTGAGTCCCAACTTGTACTCAAAACTCACTAAGAATTAGAATTCAGAGCGTCGTTCAGTGGAAGTCACTGGTTTAAAGAAAACTGAGGACTCCCCATGGCTTACACGAAATTATATTCTGTATCCAATTTAGCAGTTTATTAAAAAAAATAGCTCTTATTAACAAAAATTAATAAATCTGCCAGCTGGGTTTAAATTTAGACGCAACTAACGGTTGGGGGAGCGTAACGTGCGATGAGTTGGTTCAAAACTTACGTTTTAAATACCTGTTCCCCAACTAAAAAATACTAGCACCCCCTACCCCAAACCCAACTTTAATACTTATCTACTTTTGGTTTCAGGCTTTGAGTACACCTTTAATTAATCTAATCCAAGGCAGTTTATCTGCCCTGTTCTGGGACGGCTGATATAAAAAGAAATAGCACGAGTTTATTTAGCAGCGCGATCCCATGTCTTGGCTAAAGCATGCTGATCCCCGCTTCTGGTTAGATTTGCTCTCTCATTACGACCCAGCAGAACTAAATCAATGAAAACTGGACTTTTTTGCACTTACGAAAATCATCATCAGGATGCCCGTAGCGCCATAGCGGCTCAAGTCACGCTGGTACAACACGCGGAAAGCCTAGGCTTTGAGGAGGCGTGGGTGACAGAGCATCACTTTAATGATTTCAATCTCAGTCCGTCGATTTTAGTGTTGCTGGCACACTTAGTGGGTGTGACTTCAACTATCCGATTAGGCTCGGGGGCGGTGTTGCTGGCGTTTCACAACCCGATCACTGTTGCAGAAGATATTGCCACGCTAGATAACCTATGTAATGGGCGACTTGCCTTCGGGATTGCCAAAGGCGGCCCGTTTCCCGAACAAAACAAGCACTTTGCCACACCGATGAGTGAATCCCGTGCCAAGACACTGGAGGCAATGGCGTTGATTAATAAACTTTTGTATGAAACCGACGTGTCGTTTAATGGGCAATACTATCAATGCGATCGCCTCAGCATCTACCCGAAACCGATGCAGCACCCGATTCCCGTGTATGTGGCAAGTGGCGATGATGACGGCGTAGGGTTTGCCGCAGAACATTCCTTCGGGTTGATGGGAGGGCCACCGTTTTCGCTGGATAGACTGAAGGCTACCGTTGCCAAATATCGTGCATTAAATTCCAGTGGCTCTGAGAACCTGATGCTGGCACGGTTCTTTTTTGTTGCTAGGACATACGATGAGGCAGTGAGTGAGGCGTTGCCTTTCATCCACAAATTCAGCGTCAGAATGAACGCTTTCTCTGCCGGAGTGCAAAATGGTGGGAATGGTCAAAGCCTCAACCAGTTTAATAACAAAAACATCTGTTTTGATGAAGACTATTTGATTGAGAACTCCATTATCGGCGATGTATCGACCTGTCGCGACAAAATAAAAAAGTTTCAAGATGAATTAAATTTAGAAACTCTCACGCTCAAACCCGCTTCTTTTGAACTCCAAAAAAATCTGGAAAGTTTGACTCGCTATAACCAGGAGGTGCGGCATTATGTGTAATGACAGCGGTATCGGTAACTCCACCACTGTTGCTATTTCGATGAACGCTGATGTTTTTTGTGACCACGGCAACTCTAGCAAGTTCAGCTATGCAATCGTCAACCCGAACACCTGGAAATTAACTCATTTTGTCGTACACAGCCAAGAGTTTTTCAACTCCACTAAGCGCCTAGTACCTATTAACAGGGTTGCAGAAACCAGCTCCGATTTGATTCGTTTCAATTGTTCTCCAGCTGAATTAGCTTCAATGGAAGCCTTTATCGAAACGCATTATATCCAGAGAGAGAGCTGTTCTGATTACGTCGAATATCCCCTTGAAATGTCTCTGTATTGGCCCGGCATTACCCCAATAACTGAGACGATCTATATTCCTATAGAAGACAAGAACATTCCACCGGGCGAGGTAGCAGTACATCGGGGGGCTCAAGTAAAATCGACCACTGGACATGTGGGAAAAGTGTATGCGTTCTTAGTCGAACCCACTAGTTGGCATATCACCCATCTGGTGCTGCAAACAGGACTGCTGTGGTGGAAAAAGAAGCTAAGCCTGCCTGTATCAGCAATTGAACACCTGTCTGAAGACACAGTGTACTTGAAACTCGATCACAAAGGTTTGACACTCCTCGGCCTAAAGACACGAGAATTCTTTAATCAACGAATTAACTTGCCGTGACAGGATTTCTCCAGCCAAAGTAGCGGTCGATTCTCCTAAAGCGTTGCTTGCATCTAGTGCAAAAGTTCCCGTGTGCCCCACGGTACTCAGTCCACGACTTAATATGACCTTCCCAGAAGCATGATCCCTCGGTAATACACACCCACACCTACAAGCATGAGTACGTGTTGAGAGACACTTCTTGACGATTGCACAACACTCTGGGCATTCCTGGCTTGTTCCAGCCGCAACTACGGCAACTGTTATCTTTCCAAACACTTTGCCGAAATACTCCAGCCAACAGCGAAACAAGTACCAGGATGTGTCGTTAATTGACTTAGCAAGATTATGATTCTTTACCATGTTTTTGATTCTCAAGTCTTCGTAGGCTACTAAGTCGTTAGACTTGATGACGCATCTCGCTAGTTTCACAGCGAAATCTTTACGTTGCCTACTTATCTTTTGATGGCGCTTTCCGAGAACCGCTCTCGCCTTAGCCCGATTGTTTGACCCTTTAATCCGTCTTGAAACACGTCTTTGGGCTACTTTCAACCTCTTCTTACCAATACGCAGAAAGCGCGGATTATCCAGCGTTTGACCATTGGAGTCAGTGTAGAAGTGGGTTAATCCCATATCTAAACCAATTGAAGAGCCTGATGGTTCTACAAATTCACTCCGGTCAACAGCAATGCAGAACTGACAATAGTAGCCATCTGCACGTTTTACCAATCGCACCCGTTTGATTTGGTCGAATTGGTAGAAGTGCAGGTCGCGTGTCCCCTTCAACTTCAGCTTTCCGATTCCCTTCTTGTCAGTAAAGGTGATTGATTTCCGGTTTTCTGCTAACTTCCATCCTGATGTTTTGTACTCGACCGAACGGTTATCCTTTTGGAATTGTGGATATCCTTTCAAACCGACAATCTTCTGCTTACAGTTGTCATAGAATCGACTAATAGCCGACCAGGCACGTTCAGCAGATGCCTGACGCGCCATAGAGTTGAGTTCCAAAGCAAACGGAAACTCACGAGCCAACACAGCACAGTATTTGTTAA
The DNA here is from genome assembly GCA_964250845.1 of uncultured bacterium. Classification (GTDB taxonomy): domain Bacteria; phylum Cyanobacteriota; class Cyanobacteriia; order Cyanobacteriales; family Chroococcidiopsidaceae; genus CAXUIG01. Next base: position 22,244 of record CAXUIG010000079.1, read on the forward strand.
GGTCATACTGGGACTTGCCCAATCCATCCATCCAAAAGCGTAACGCCTTATTCCGAATGAATTGCACCGTCCGCAACGCCTCATCAACTGCGCTGAGCTGCTTTGATTTCCCGTATGCTTTGAACTCTAAAACCAGCATTGTCGATTCCTGTCTTCAACAATTTCTTATATTAACATGGTTGACATAAAGCCGTCCTGGAAGGACGGGGTTTTAGACCCATTCTTTTTGATAATTTCTGCTTTTGTTTGAAATTCGGTTTTGCGATCGCCGCTCTCGGGCAGAGCCAGAAACTCCTGCAAACTGAGTCGATTAGAAGTCGGATTCATCGACTAAAAACAAGGTATTGTGTTGTCTCAGTATAGAGGATGAATGTCGGATTCGTTCTTACACAGTCTCTTTATTCAAATTTTAGGGGCAAACCGTCCCGAAATACCAGCAGTTCTCCTGGTTGGATTTGTGTCCAGACTTCATTGTCGGTAAGGGGGGTGGTGGCAATTACGGCAACACGATCAATCGGACTGGTCAACTCCTGGAAGTCTACACTCAGGTCTTGGTCAACTAGGTGGGCAGCGGCAAAGGGTGCTTGACGCACAATGTAGCTGAGGTGGGTTGAGCAGTGGGCAAAAAAGTGATCCCCATCTGAAAGTAAATAGTTAAAGATTCCTTTCGCTGCCAGAGTTTCCGTGATGTCCTTAAGCACTGGGTACAGTTCTTCCAAAGGAGGTTGCTGTTGAGGAAATTTTTGTCGCAACGTTTCTAGCATCAGGCAGAACGCTCTTTCACTATCGGTTTTGCCCACTGCCCGATAAAACCCCGCTTCCTCAGGATGGAAAGACTCCAGATTTCCGTTGTGGGCAAATACCCAATACCGCCCCCACAGTTCCCGTTGAAAGGGATGGCAATTCTCGACTGCAATTTTTCCCTGGGTAGCTTTGCGGATATGGGCAATCACATGGGTAGAGTGGATCGGATAGCGTCGCACCAACTCTGCCACGGGAGAAGTGGCCGAAGGTTTGGCGTCTAGAAAAATCCGACATCCCAAACCTTCAAAGAAAGCGATGCCCCAACCATCATGATGAGCGTCAGTTTTTCCTCCCCGCGCAGAAAAGCCCTCAAAGGAAAAGCAAATATCCGTTGGAACATTGCAGTTCATTCCCAGCAGTTGGCACATGGATGCTGAATGTGGATAAATATTATCCTTAATTTTACTGGATTGTTGACACTTAAAAACTTACTTCCATAATTGTCATAAATTGGTTCATGCAGTAGCCGATCAAAAAGGCGAATGTTAAAACGAATCCAGCTATCGTTAGGGCGGTTTTAACCCCTCGTTCTTTCAACATGAACTGCAACTTGGCGATGCAGGGAATAAACAGCGTTAGGGTTACTGCTACCACCACCAGTTGCTGATCATTCAAAACTCCCTGCTGTTGCAGATCAAACATTCCGGCGGCACCGTAATCTCGACGGAAAAAGCCATATAAGAACACAGGGGCAGCTGCTGGGGGTAATCCTAACCAGAGCATGACTGGTTTTAGCCCACTGATCAATAAATCAAACAAGCCAGTCAGTTTTCCCAGCCAGATTAAGACAGAAGCGAAAACAAACCAAGGCAAAATTTCGCCAAAATACCACTTGAGGCGGAAATAGGTCTTAGTCAAAATTGCTTTTGGGCGGGGTAGGCGCAATGGGGAAATCTCCATGTAGAAACCAGGCTGATTACCAGGTAACACCTGGGCTGACAAAAACCCGACTGTCAAGAAAATTACCACCATAACCCCGCCCCAAATTAGCAGAGCTGTAGGACTTTGTGACAGTAAGCCAAGGATGACGCCCAGTTGAGTTGAGCAAGGAATTGCCAGTGCTAGCAGCAATTTGGTAATCAATCGCTCTTTTTTGGTTTCCATGGTGCGCGTTACCAATGTCCCGATGGTGCCGCAACCGAGTCCCAGCACCATTGGGCTCACAGCTCGCCCTGAAAGACCGATTGCTTTGAACAGCCTGTCTATTAATAGAGAGAGTCGGGAGAGGTAGCCGCTGTCTTCTAGCAGAGAAAACATCAAAAAGAAGCTAGTCACTACCGGCAGTATGATGGCGATCGCGTAGCGTATCAGGGCGAACGCATCTTAATTTTATACCAAGCCTTGATATGATATACTGAG
>CAXUIG010000080.1:0-15223 GCA_964250845.1 uncultured bacterium
AAGGGTAAGGTCTTAGCGGTTTAATGGGTACTCGATTTACGCCGCACTGTACTAGCTTGACATCATCACGGCGTGAAGCGGAATAGACGCGCTTTTGTAACTTAAAAACATATCTTTCGGCTTTTGACCAATTGAAATGTCTCCATCCCTCAGTATTCTGTTGTGAATCTGATTTAGGCTTTTGCATTACTACTTGTACCTCTTTTCACTCACACACTGCGGTTCATGTCTGCTTATCCTGGCAATTAAGCCATCTCTTTTCAAGCCTTACTCGTTAATTCGAGTTAGGCTTTTGCTTCTTGAACCATCCCTTCCTCTCATCGCTTATGGTTGACACCTACCTGTTACCAGTTTCAGGAGCATATGAGAGGGTTACTTCGTTCCCACTATCCATATTGAGTCGTTAGGGCGTGTCTATCCACCGGAGGTTTAGGTAGTGCGCTATCTCAGTCCAAGAAACTTGATAGACCTTACTCTTGTCAGTTGTTTCTGACCCAGGAGGTAGTTAGTTAAACTACAAGCTTATTTCCCCTGGTTCGTGGTTACGATGGTTATACGACACTTCGTTTGTTCTACCCATAGGACTCTTGCTTGCGGAGAGGGTGTTCAGCTATCCCCGTCTTTCCCGCTTTCAATCCCCGCTTTACAGGTTTGATAGTCAGTCTTGCCTGTAGGGGCCAACCAGTTATCTGGTTGTTTTTGTGCTTTCAGTCTCGCACCGAGACGATAGGACTTGGTGTTTTTAGGATTCGGTTATACTTCTGGTGTGACCCTTGGTTTTCCTTTATCCTCTAGCTGTCTGTGCTTTTTAGCTCGGCCAGATTCCCTCACCTATATGGATTGTGAGCTTCATTGGTAAAGGATTAAAGTGCGAACTCTACCCTTATGAGGGTTACTTTACCAATGCTGGTCATCCCTAAGCATTTCTGCTTATTTCGACTAGTCGAATCGCACCCTGGCTCTCGCGTTTCCACTTAAATATGAAAGTCGCCTTTCACACCCAGAGGTGGTTTTCACGCCCGTCGAAAAGCGGATCGGGCAATGAGAGTGCGGCACAGCGATCGCTAGCCCGCCTGAGGGAAGCCGGAGACGTGATGATGACAGATGTTGAAACAATGTGTAGTCTTTTGAGCCACAAGCAACACTCTAGCTGAGGACGGACAGCTCCATGCTGATCTAAAGGGATTAGCCCCCGCTGCGTTGCCTGGATAACTCGAGTGACCAACAGCTCAGGGTAACCATTGCCATCATATTGTCTCGGGTGTAGTCATGCATCAGCTGGTGAGGGCCAGCGCTCAAGGCTTAACCATCAAATGTCCGCAATCGTGTGTAAATGTCTGACCAACTATTTTTGACCACACCCGAGGAGAATGTCAACTAAGAGAGAGCGCGAACACTACCCCAAGTCACCCAGTTGTGAGATATTCCACTAGGCATTTTTGCCCCAGCTAGATCGGCCTCACTTAGGTTTGTCCCATTCAATTCTGCGCCAGTTAGGTTAGCATCACTCAGGGAAGCCTCACTCAGGTTGGCTCCACTTAAATCTGCCCCACTCAGGTCTGCCTCACTTAGGTTTGCCAAAACTAAGTTGGCCTGAGCTAGGTTAGCGCTACGCAGGTCTGCCTGACTCAGGTTAGCCTGAAGCAGATCTACCCCACTCAGATCTGCCCCAATCAGGTTGGCATGAGTCAGATTTGCATGAGTCAGATTTGCTCCGAACAGGTCGGCATCAGTCAGGTTGGCCTGATGCAGGTCTACCCTACTCAGATCTACCCCACTCAGATCTGCCCCACTCAGATCTGCCCCACTTAGATCTGCCCCACTTAGATCTGCCCCACTTAGGGAAGCCTGATGCAGGCCTGCTCCATTAAAATCCCGTTCTCCTGCTGCATATCGACTCAGGAGTTGATTCGTGTCCATATCGGCTACTTCCCAATATTTACAAGTGACTAAGTCTAGTTGTGAGTTGTAACAACGGATATTATTGCCCCTCAAACCACACCCAAAACATATTGTTCAGTTACCACCAACTGTGTACAGTATTTTCAGCTTTAAGCAGACTGCTAATCAATTGTGATCGCTGTTACGGTAGCTAGAAGGCTTAATTCCATTCTGCTCTAGTTTCTGCCAGCAGGCGAAGTTGCTTAATGTAACTAAACTTGAGGATGACTGAGGTAATTCTCATTCAATCGTAAGCAGATGTTCTCGCGTGCGTTTTTCTAGGTTTGGGATTCTTCTAGGGGGGCAGGAAAGACCGAATCAACTATCTGCCACAAGGGGGAGTAATGGCTGTGTCTGACTGGCTGGTTTTCCGAGGGAAATTGCCGAACCGCTGTTGCATCCCTTGAATAAAGCTCATCAGATCATCCCTCGACACCTGAGTGAGCAGGGCGTGATGCGTGCCCTGCAACGCAGAGGGTCACTTGCGGGTATGGCACCGTTTTCTCCACATGACTTAAGAAGAAGAAGATTTATTAGTGACTTGCTGGATGCAGGAGCTGATATTGTCACTGTAGCCTAGCTGGCAGGACATTTCCCTAGTGTTACTAGCCGCTACGACCGGCGAGGGGAAGCCGCGAAGCTGAAGGCAATTGATTTGCTGAATGTACCTTAGAATGGGTGTGCCTCCCGTCAATAATTTTTCTTTCAACTAACTAACCTAAATTCCTAGCAAGTGGCAAAGAATATGACTTTCCTATCTGCATTTTTTTAAGTTGATTCAGAATATGGCTTAGAGCTAGGACATCATCTTGATTTTCTTCTTGAATAGTTTTGAGTATTTTATCATCTTTGGATAATAAAAATTGGCGATACAATCGAGGTATTTCGATACCATCTATATTTGGATGTCTCCAGTCAAAATTAAACAAGTATCCTAAACTTTTTAAAGTATAGGTGTTAAAAGGCATTAATATTTTCTTTCTTAACTCATAACATAAGTCTTCAAAGATAGGAAGTTCATCTTCCTTCATTTTATGAACTTTTAAACGCTTTTTTATAATTCTTTCGTCAAAATCTGAGCCGCTATAACAATATAGTTTATTATAATTTGCGCTAAAATTTATAAATTCGTCGAGAATTTTTAGTTCCTCAATATCGCTTTCTTCATTTGCAGTAACTTGTTTGCATAGATTTTGCTGACTATCCAAAACACATATCATTAAAATGAATGTTCCAGTAAGGTTTGTTTCAATATCTACAATTACAGGATTTTCTATTTTAATTTCTGACAAAATTATAGTTTCTTCGTTCATGGATATTCTGGCTTGTAAGGGCCATCTACTCACTATACCTTGAGCTATACCTGTTCTTTCGGATATTTCTTTTGGACTTAGTAAACTTAGTTCTTTAACCGTTTTTATTCCAGCTATCTGCAATTTCTTATAATATTTACTACCTATTCCATATATACAGTATAGTCCACGGGAACCGTATAAGTTTTTTAAACTTGGTGAAAAGCTGACAATAGCCGACTGACAATCAGGAGAAATCTTGATAATCGCAAGTCTTCCAATAGCACCGTTATGGTCATGTGAAGCTATATTTACAATGGTTTTTTTCCCCAAATTTTTAGCTCTTCCACCCATAAGATGGCAATGTCCGCATACAGTTAACACTACTTTATTTTTTTCAATGAAGCTCCGAATCGCTGAAGAACCTATAGAACAACCTCCACTTTTATGAAAGCGAATTGCGGTATCTAAAATCCCCTGCGGCGGACTATGTGAAATCAAAATAATTTTCTTGTCTTTGTTGCCTTTAACCATTTTATAAAGATGAGACTTAATTTCATCCTCTCCATACAGAGTAGACCCCAAGGCCAGGGGAAGATCTTTAGAAGCTCCTTCTTGTCCTATGAATATAAAGTTATCAATTATTTGAGGCTGTTCGTGCAAATCAAATACTTTTTCACCTATCAATATAGACTTGTCTTTTTTAACACAGTCATTTCCGATAACTGCAAATACTCCATACTTTGAGAACTTTGCAATCTCTTCAAACTTATTATTTTCCTCCTGAGCGAACCTACGAACATCATCACCTGCATAGACGATTACATCTAAATTTTCGTCTAACATTTTTACAAATTCTATCAACTCATCTATATCTTGGACTCGCCAATCAGAAAAAGCTAGAATTGTTAGGTTAGGTGCCATCTTTATCAAATTTTGTGTAACTAGAGACTTTGTCAGCAGATCAAGTCTGGTTAGTCGAGGATGTTTATCAACATGATAGTAGACAAAAGAGTCGAAAATATCTCTATGCCGACTTGGATGAGCCGGTGAAAAAGCGCCAGCCTCAATCCCCCAACCGCCCACGTCATAAGCGGTAGAGAGGGCTAAACTCCAATGGCGTGAGCGCGTCTCTCAAAGGTGGCGTTACAAACTGTTACACATATCGGGCTGATTGAGAATGGCGCTGTGGTTGAGAATTGTTAAAGCCAGCCGATGATTCCCGTGCCAGAACCAGATGAAATCGCGGCTTTGATTATGACGAAGTTGCAAACGGCAATGGAAGAGATGGAGGCATTGACAGCATTGCTGGGGGGGGATGAGGTCAAAAATGAAAGAACCGAAGATTCAGATCCGCTTTTTCCAGAAATACAATATAAGTAGCAGACAAACATCAGAGTAAGAATTCATGCTTCTTCAAATTGCTCTACCAGATGATATCGCTCATTCCTTAGAGACAAAATGGGGCAATCTAGAGCGGAAATTACTAGAAATGCTAGCGGTCGTTGCCTATCAAGAAGGCTCGATCAGTGCTGGTAAGGTGCGGGAATTACTAGGTATGTCTACTCGCTTAGAGGTCGATGCATTCCTTAAAGAGAAGGGTGTATACCTGCACTACGATGAGGCTGACTTTGAACAAGATATATCGACCATGCAGAGGCTAGAGCAAGAAGGGCAGCTAAAGCGGTAATGATTGTTGTTTCGGACACCTCGCCTCTGTGCTACTTACTACTGATTGACTTGACAGTAATAGTGGACTAATGTTCAATTGTTGAACCAATCACTTCAAGCTAGACGGCTGCCGCCCACCAAGCCGCTGTTGTTGGGAAGCTGGAATTGTGTTGACAGAAATCGTGGCAAGCAAACTCAGCGCTCTGCTTTCCTTTTTGAGCGTCGCGGGAACCAAAAAATACTTCATGCCCCAGCTCAGCCCAGACAATGCCGAGGGTTCGGCCCATATTCCCTGTTCCAACAATCCCGATTTTCATGGTAAAAGATTCTCGCTTGTTTTCGTGGAACTAGATGTTAGCCTTATAAAACCTGCCTAAACTCTCTTAAGCTACGTCTCCATAGCTACACAAGAGTGGTGCGAAACTACTCCAAATCTCCCGCCAAGTAAGGACATCTGGCGCTGACTAACGATTGTACACCGCTATTCAAGTCCTTAGGATAGCGCCAATAATGAGTAATGAGCAAAAACTCCAGTCCATACTAAGTAAATTGACACCAAAACTGAAACTGACTGCTTACATTCTCATGATTATTGCACTGCTCAGCGTGGCCAAGTACTTCAATCTCCAGGGGCTTTTAAACAACGCCTTAGATTGGATTGCCAGTTTCGGACACTGGGAACCGGCAATTTTCATTATCATCTACATCACTGCTACTGTACTTTTAGTGCCGGGTTCTATTCTGACACTGGGAGCTGGAGTGTTGTTTGGGGTAATTTGGGGGTCAATTTATGTTTCTATCGGAGCTACCATTGGAGCCGCATGTGCTTTCCTCATAGGACGGTATGTGGCACGAGGCTGGGTCGAGAAGAAGATACAGGGCCAGCACAGTTTCCAGGCTATTGACGAGGCAGTTGGCACAGAGGGTTGGAAAATTGTGGGATTGACTCGACTTTCTCCGCTGTTCCCCTTCAATCTCTTAAACTACGTTTTTGGAATAACGCAAGTATCTTTTAAAGACTATTTCTTACTTACCTGGATTGGGATTATGCCGGGAACGATTTTGTACGTCTATCTTGGTTCCTTAGCTGGTAGTTTAGCTAGGCTTGGCACCTCAGGGCGCTCCCGCACCCCAGCTGAGTGGGCCTTCTATGCAGTCGGTTTAATTGCCACTATTGTCGTCACAGTCTATGTGACGCACATTGCCAAGAAAGCTTTAGCAAATAAAATTGCATCATAATGGAGAAGCCCGATGTTACGCCTGTAGCATCGGTTTCACCCCGCTTGCTCCCTATCCAATTCAGCCAACCCAGCCATTCGGTGTCAAGGCACCCGCTACTGGGGGACAGCGCTTCTATTTTGCGCTTTGGGACCGACCCTAGTTAACTATGTGCTTACCGTTGTTGAACTCTAGCCTGCAACTGCTGCAACTGCTCTTGAGTCAGGAGCGCTTCCATCTGTTTCCATGACGACTGCCGAATCTGCTTGATTTGATTCTTTTGAGCGTCTGACAAGTTCAACGATTTGAAAGCCTCATGCGGCTTCTGACCGGCCTGAATTGCTGCCTGGATTTGCGCTTGTTGGTCTGAGCTTAGAACTTGCTGGATTTGGGAGTGAGTCTGCCTTGTTATCTGAGCCATTTGCTCTTTCTGCTGCTGCGTCAGATTCAAACCAGCAAATGGAGAGTGTCGGCGGATATTTGCCTTTAGTTGCTGCTGCTGCGTTGGGGTCAAAATCCCTTCCATCTGTTTCCATGACGACTCCCTTATTTGCTTAATTTGGTCTTGCTGCTCTGGCGATAGGTTTAAGGACTTAAAGGCTTGCCATCGCTTCTGACCTGATTGCATTGCGCTCTGCATCTGGGCTTGTTGCTCTGGAGTCAAAACCTGATTCATTCGGGCTTCAGAATCGCTTTTTATCTGTGTCAACTGGTCTGATTGACCCTGAGTCAGATTAAGATTAGCGAATGGAGAATGATGCTGTACCTGCTGAGTTACGGCTGAACCTGTCTCAGGACTAAGGCTATCAGCTTTAGCTATGAAAGGTGTAGTAATAAATGCCAGCGAGATTACGCCTGCTAACATCGACATAAATTTGAGTTTCATATTTCTTTTCCCAAACTCTGAGTGTGGTTCTTGATCTCAATTGTAAAAACCAGCTGAAGTTAAGTGCATGAGAAGAAAGTCATGTTTTTCACCATGACTTTCTTCCTGTTTGAGTAAAAGCACAGATGTTGGTAAATATGTAGTGCTCCCGGATTTCTCTGTTCGGCGATGTTAGGGGTGAGCTATTAGCCTCATGCTGCCTGGATTTTAGGCGATCGCCCCCAGAGAAATCCGGGTTCATGCCCCAAGGCTAATTATGAGTTGACTAGGCGCGCAGTGCCATTGAGAACCAAAGTTGTATAACGTTTGTATCTGTCCAAATAGTGGAGTCTTGATGTTCCCTGCTGTTTTCTGTGTAGTCACAATCGCGTCTGTTTGAATTGTGGCCTCTCCACCCAGTGGTAGTAGGTTCACAATCGGTAAGAGTCAGCTCAGTTTAACTGTATTTCCTCCTACATCAGGGTTAGGTGTACTTAGAGTTACTGTGATTATTGTCCCCAACTCTGTTGTTAATGTGTTGATTTCTTCCCCAGTGAAACTGCGGCTAATGTTTTTACTTTTGTAATTAAGCTGCGGGACATTTCCACTTAATGAATAAGTTATCTGAGTATCTTCGCTTTGAAGTTCAAACTCATTTGGCTGCTTCACAACGATTGCTTGTACCATGCTGCTTGACTTTGTCATCCAAAAAGATGCTAATAACGTCGTGGTTAATCCAACAATAAAGGTGAGAATCAGTTTTAGAGTTTGACGCCGGGGAAATATATTAGACATAATCTGGTTTAGTTAGCTCTCATGGTTGATAGATTTGAGTCGTATTTAAGTCAAGTTAGACATTTTTCTGTCAAATGTCTAACTTGAGTGAGTGCCATTCAGCTTAAACACTATATTTAGAACCCCTCCATCTGATTCTTGGAAAAAGTCTCGAACGTTCTTTGCACTCGCTCAACTTCATTAGACTTCTTGCACAAGTCGGTTTAGGGTACGCCACTTGAATACTTATGCGACCGTGTTTTGGCATTTATGCAAGAAGTCTAATCTACGCCTCGGATGTCGGCTTGACTGAAGTCAGCTCCGGACAGGTCTTTACTCCTCCCTGCTGGCAATGTCACTGCTTAAAACTCGGTGCATTCTGATTCAGGTCAGCGAATCTGGATCAACTCCCAGCTCACGCAACTTAGCTGCTAATGCCTCTGCTCGTTGGCGTTCCTGTTCTGCTCGTTGGCGTTCCTGTTCTGCTCGTTGGCGTTCCTGTTCTGCCTGTTCCGCACTCCACAGCAGTAAATTGCCTGCTCCATCCCACCAGCGCAGCCAGTTCATCGTGTGCCGGAGACGCTCCCCTGACCATATCCCCAGAAACAGGTCTAACTCCGGAATCCACACCCGCCCCTGGGCATTTGCTTCCTGTAGAGTGTATCGTCCATGTTGCAAACACCGCATTTCCAGGCTGGGTTCGTAGGGATCATAGGTGACATAGGTGGGCACTTGCAGAATCCGTTCGTAGAAGTAGAGCTTGCCGTAGGGTGGGGTTGATCGCACCGACAGTTCACCACCCTCCTCTTCGGAGAGAAACTCCATGACAACGGCAACGGGATCACCGTCCAGGTTGGGGGTGTAGCTGCGGCGAATGGTGCCCTCTGCTACACGATGCACTTGGGGCACATAGAACCAGTCCGGTGCTTTAACCACAATCTTTTTATTCACCGTTGCGACTAGCCCAAAGTTGGAGCCAATGAGCATCTCTGGTTGGATGCGTCCGGCGGCTCCCAGCGCGTCGGTGAGAGCGGCGGCAAGGGGCGGTTGTAGAAGATTTTCCATGGGGTCATCCGGTAACACGAAGTCGGCTGGCAGCGCTGACCACGTGATAGTTGGTTGTGTTTTAACGAATGGGATTTGGAGAACCATTGATTGCCCCTCAACCAGAGATATCTAAGCGCATTGCTCTATAGCTACCTAAAGTTTATCAAACTGCAGTACTACAGCCCCCACACCTCCGACTAGATAAATAAGCCGTTGCCGGCTGAAGGCAAATCAGGTTTAATTATGTTATGGGAGCAGCGATCGCCCTCTTCACCCGCCGACTGCCACCAACGCCGTCTACGCCAGCAATTGGTAAAGAGTAACCTGCGATCGCCCCTATAACTTTAATTTGACAGTTCTTGAGTTGAGAACCGGCGTCCGATTCGCAATACCAGCCAACCGCATAGTAGCGGATTTGATGTCAATTTATTGTGACAGGCTTTGCCATAGCATTAACGGCGACAGACTCGCTCTCTAGTGGTTTAGTCAGAAGGTGTTATGACTAGCAAATATAAAACCTGCGAAAAACTTTCGCCGAATTCCTGTAACTTTGCTTCGGTATAGCCTACACCCTTGCTCTTGGGAGCGAGCGCATTGTGTTGCCGGATGTTCACAGACTCTTCATGCAGCTTCATCATATTTAAACTGCCGCCCCTTGTTATATAAGTCAGTCTAGAAGTGGCGTTAATTTACTAGAAAATCTCAGAATGGATATTCTGTCTTTGGCAGTTCTATTTCTGATTGCTGGCGCGTTCGCAATCCTGTTAGGTTAAGTTTTTTTTGATATTGTCTCCAATAAAAGCACGCTCCTAGTAGAATCCAGTTCATATCCTGGTTAAAGAACATCACTTAACAACCACCTTAAGATAGTTGTTGTAGCTCGTATTTTCTGTCAAAAGATAGATAGATTCACATTTATCTGTTCACAGAGGAAGTTCATTTAGTCTGATCTCGCCTTGGCATCCACTCCCCCTAGAAGAGTACACTTCTAGCCGAGTTGTTGTCTAGAGCAAGTGCGCCAATCGGAGGTACTGGCTGTGCTAAAGTGTGGTTGCAAAACTCTCGCCGTTGACGAACTACTTGGAGAGGCTGAATATTCGTTGGATATAGACGCTTTCACGATGAAACCTATCAGATAGAAAAGGTTGATCAACAATGGACACTCTTACAGAAAAGGTGGCAATCGTCACGGGTTCATCTCGTGGTATTGAACCGAGCGCTTAACGACTGGCTCAAGACGGCGCTCAAATTGTAATTAACTACGGACGCAGTGCCGACGAAGCCAATGCACTCGTCTCGACCATCAAATCTATTGGAAGCAAAGCTATAGCAGTGCAGGCGGATATAAGCCAAAACAAGACTTTCCGACTATCAGTTAGTGCTAGTTGAAAGCGCTTCAGAATGGTAGCTACTACCCGCGCTGCTGAATTAACGGATGATCCGGGAAGGAAGAGCGATGGAGAATAAAGGCTGAAATCATGGACTCCTTAAGGATTCATGACACTCCCCCGCCTACGTTGTGTAAACCTTATACAACGTATAGAGGGCTTGCCAAATATGCGCTACAACGACTTAAGAAGAAATTACTGGGGATTCCTTTAGTTAATGCCTCGCTGATGCTGGGTTAATTTAGGGAGCGCGTTTCGGAAGTACAGAACTCAGTTCAATGCTGTCAAATCAACTATTTTTGAGAAAAATCTCAATAAACCTGATAGCCTCAACGCCAGAATAGACATTTCAGCTTCCTAATGCAACTCAACTGAGTTGCGTGAACTCCTAGTAAATTGGTATCGCTCGCCGCTTAATTTCCCCTTAACTTCTGCCCTTCGGATATGGCCTTTTCTTATTGCCATTTTTAGCCGTTTCAGTTGTTGCCTCAGCTTCTGCTACGTCAGCCTCGACTTCGGATAACTCAGTCTCAACCCCAGTTACCTCAGTATTAGGTTCAGATGCCTCGACCTCAGCTGATAAGTTGGCATTTGAGTTAGAGATGGAAAGAGTTGACAAGTTAAACTGCAGCGCTTCATCCAGAATAATTAGAGCTTTGTCTGCTCCCTGTTTGGCTTGACGATATTCTCCTAGAGAACTGGCAAATTCTTTAAGAGTTTTAAAGTTCGCTTTTAGCACTTCTTCCAGTTGATCTAGGTCTTGTTCAATAGTCTCGTCGGTGAAGAGGACGTCAAGATTATGACGGGCTTGAAGAGCAGCTTGCTTGAGTCGTTGAGTTTTAATCTTTAAGGGGAAAAATTTACTTAGTTCCTGTACCGCCATTACCAGCGGTTCTTTCTCTTCATCACCTTGGGAATCTGTCATTTGGGCTGGAGCCTCAGTTAAGATAAGTTGCTCTGCGCTTAGACCATTCAGTAGTTCATTGGGCAATTCTCCTAACTCCATCATTTCGGCTATTTTTTCGATAGCTTTCTGACGAGTAGTGGGCGAATCTTTGCCCCGCACAGAAACCGTGACTTCAGGGGCTTCTGTTAGTGTATAAGTTGCCATGGAATTAGTCCCCCTATGAACAAAACTTTGTTAGGAACAAAAAAAAATCCCGCAGGATTGATAGCTCTTTGCGGGCTAAGTGCCCGTTAATCAGAGCGTTCACCAGTTTGAAAACACTAAACGTTGTCCAAAATTAAGTCAGGCGTTCAAACCTTACTAGAATAACACTTGAAGGCTTCGGAGAATTACCGCTGGGAGCCGTTATCTGAGTCGAAAAAACACGGGCCAAACGCTGGAAAGTTACCTCGTATCCAGCTGGCTTGAGTTGATCGCAGTAGACAGCCTTGCGGTGGGCTTGCCAGACGATCGCATTGTGAATCGGCTTGCCCATTTTTCTATCCCAGACGAGCGTGGTTTCCCGTTGGTTGGTGAATCCAAGCTTTAGCGAGCAACAATCGAGGAGCGCTGATTCCAGCGCTCAGAGAAAACAAATTGTTCTAAGGGTTTGCGGGTGCGGCCAGTTGCCTCTCGTTGCTGTAATCTTTCGGATAGCGTTTGAGGATCTCCAAGATAACCAAGCGCGATCGCAGCAACTGGCTCATAGCCGTCAGGAATGCTGTAAACCTCTTTGGCTCTGGGGACATCAAATCCCGCCATCTGGTGAATGAACAGTCCCAATGCGGTCGCTTGAATGGCTAAGCTTGCCGCCGCTGCCCCAAGATCGTGAAACGCGTGTCGGTTTTCCACGCCATTGCGCTCAAAATAAAGCTTTGCCACAGACAGCATCAGGACTGGAGCATTCTTTGCCCATTCTTGATTCCCTTCTGCTAAGCAACCTAATAAACGCTCAAATTCAGCCGAGTTGTCTTTTGTGGCAATGATAAAGCTCCACGGCTGTTCGTTGTAAGAAGACGCTGCCCATCGTGCTGCTTCTAATACACTGCATAATTTTTCTGGCTCAACAGGTCGGTCTGAGAAAGCCAGCGGACTCCAGCGTTGCCGCAGCGATTCTTCAATCGGATATTGCGTGTCCGATGTTTTGTCGAATGTCATACTATTTTTAATAGCGTAGCTAAAGCAGATTCCCACCTACCGTCTAACCAAAAGCAGATTTGAATATTAAATTGATATGTAACTCCAGATACAAAGAGCCCGGATTAGGGAGTGGTAAGCGTGTCAGTCTAAGATCGTAAATCCTGAGGTTTTGATAGCGCCTGTAGTTCTTCCCAGGTATAGTGACGGGGCAGTGAGATCGGTTTGGTATCTGCACCATTACCTAGCCCGCTCGGCTGAACGAGGTCGAACACTTCTTCAGTGGTTTCGGCCACAGTATTGCCTGCCATGCCGCCTACAATTGCCCCGGCAATCCCACCGATAGCGGCACCGACTCTTCCACCAATAATAGAGCGACCCAATGCGGCTCCTGCCACTCCACCTCCTACGGCACCTAGACTTGTGGCAAGGGGATGAGAATCTGTCGATTCTGAGGCGGGATGTTGAAGTTCGTCCTGTGGTTTATCCTGGGGTTTAAGAATCTGTTCATCGTTCGTCATAGTGTTCGTCCTTTGTTCTATACAAACAAATAATCACCTTTGTGAACCAATAACCATCTTATTTCAATTGTTCAGCCAGATGATCGCCAACGCGCAATGCATTTGCCATGATCGTCAGCGTCGGGTTGACTCCGGCATTTGAGGGGAAGAAGCTACTATCAACGACATAAAGGTTATCCACATCGTGAGTGCGGCAGTTGAGATCCAGCACCGAGGTTTTGGGATCGCTCCCAAAGCGGCAAGTACCACATTGATGCCCCACGGCTTGCAGCGGAATCTGATTGCGCGGATAGAGGCCGAAGGGGATGACATGCATCGCTTTTCGCTCGAGAGATTTCAGGACTGATGTCCAGCGATGAAGCAGGCGCGAGGCCGCTTCGGTGTTATTGAGGGTGTAATCTAGGTGCAGCTTATCGCCAACAACACTGACGCGATTGTTGGGGTCGGGTAAGTCCTCGGTTTGGAGCCACCATCCCACCGATCGCTCAGCAATCTGGTGGAGTCCAAAGCTCGGCATCAGTTTCGCGTATGGCGCGAGCAAAAGGGGAGCTTCTGACGGAATCATATGATCCAGCACATTCCCGGTGTTTTGTACCATCCCCATTGGGTAGGGAAAATCCGGTTCGCCCCAGTAAAAGTCGTTAACGGCGATCGTCTTTTGAAACACTGCCTGGTTAGGTTCGGTGTGAATTCCCAACAGCGCAAACTCCTGATGCTTCATAAAATTACGCCCCACCTGATCAGAACTGTTCGCCAGTCCATGGGGATGTTTGTCGTTGGCACTAAGCAGCAGCAGAGCAGCGGAGTTGATACTCCCACAGGCAACTACAATAATATTGGCCCAAAAGTGATACAACTCGCCATTGACATCAGTTTCGACTGCACTCACTTCTCGCCCAGACGCGCTGGTGTGCAGCTTGACGACCTTGGCGTTCGTCATTAGTGTCAGGTTAGGGTAAGCCTCACGGGTGGGACGAATGGCATTGACCTCGGCATCGGCTTTTGCCTGCACAAGACAGGGATAGCCGTCAAAGGTATCACAGCGAATGCAGGGACTTAAGGTGCGATCAACCTCGTTCAGCTTCATTCCCAACGGCAGATGGAACGGGTAGTAGCCCAGGTCGCGGATGTCGTCGGCGATCGCCTGCATGTCTTTTTCATGACTCACCGGAAGAAAGGGATATGGCGCACTGCAAGGCGGTTCGGTTGGGTCGAGCCCTCGCTCTCCGTGTACGTCATACAGCTTCTCTGCCTGAGTGTAGTACGGCTCAAAGTCCGGATACTTCAGTTCCCAAGCAGGAGAAATGCCGCCCTTGTGGATCACCTGCTCAAAATCTCGCTCTCGCAGCCGCACCAACGCTGCTCCATAAAGTTTGGTATTCCCGCCTACCCAGTAGCCCATCTGCGGACGAAACGCCTTGCCGTTTTTGTCGTACCAGTCTTCCTCAGTGTGATAGCGTTCCTTTTGGTAAACTTCCTTAGCGCTCCAGTTGGCTTTTTCTCTGGGTAGAAAGTCGCCCCGCTCCAAAACGAGAATCTTTTTCCCTGTGGGTGCTAGTCGATGTGCCAGCGTCCCTCCTCCCGCTCCCGTACCAATAATGATCAGGTCGTAGTGTTCAGTGATGTTCATTAGAAAGGCTCACACTTGAGTCATGGGGTATTCTTTTAGCCTTGATCAAGCAACACTGGCTGTGCATCAATTCGGATGCAAAATAGGCTGTAAGGTTTCTGACGCAAGTCTTGACCAACTCTAGATAGCCAGTGGGTTTGTCGGCAGGCAGTGAGGGGAGACCAGCTGCACTAAGATTAGCTGCGGTAATGTTGACCATTGCAATACCTCAGTTGAAATCATTTTCTTTGACTAGTTGTGAGCGAACAACAATTCGTTAAGCCAGTAGACAAAATTAATATCGCTCACTTCACTATGCGTGTTCAATTCACAGCGCCTTATTCCGCCTTGCAACAGTCACTGGGGCATTTTCAACTTAAGCTGAGCGAGTCCTGTTTATTGAGAATGGAACGGATGTTCGCCAGCTTTAAAATCAGTTTTTCAGTTGATGCTAACCGGCAAGTTTCGAGTGGGAGAGGTCAAGTTGGTAATTAAATTGACAATACCGAATAGCTCTGACAATAGATGCTTTTGCTTATATTATGACTTCAAACTTAATCATGACTTCTATCTAAAGGCTTAGTTTCATCTCAACCTAACGAGATATTCTCAGGGGCTCTCAATTTAATTTTTGTGAGCCTCTAATTAAAGCAGGTATAATTTGCATTTGTAAGCACTAGCACTCATTTTTTCAGGAGATTCGTATGACTCATTTGTCTGGCAAACCGGCTTCATTACTGAATGCATTGTCAGTTTAAACTGAGCGAGTCCTGTTTATTGAGAATGGAACGGATGTTGGCAACCTTGAGAATCA